>JALNYY010000045.1 GCA_023229605.1 Methylobacter sp. | reverse complement strand
TGGCATGTTAATGCTGAATGCCAAAGGCGAATCCTACTTGCTCATTGTCCCAAGCGAAGACACCCTGCTTAGCCAGTATGAAATTGCTGTTGAAATGGGCGCGCCCCAAGAACTATTGGCCGCACTCAAAAGCAACAAGATCGTGCCTTATTTTTGGCGCAATGAGGGGCATTACTTCCCCGAGTACATAGACTGGCGCAATGATCTGTTCCCCGCTACCGAATTTAAAGGCAAGAAAAGCTATACCTACGCCATCGTGGAAAACCCCGTGTTATTCAAAGCACATACGATCCTCCCTTACCATATATTCCTTGACAATCTTGAACTAAAGCGGCGGAGCAAGCACTAGCTGCGTAAGTCGGATTAGCGTAACCCCATATTTGTGGGTTTGATACGCCGGGTTACGCTAACCCGGCCTGCGTAAATGAAATATAAGGGATATATGTATTCAATTTTACCCGCTGTTGTGGCAATTTTATTCCTTGTTTATGGCATTTACGTGCTTCATGACCAAGGGGTTAACCGTATAAGTATTAGCCTGTTTATATTGTGTATGACCTCTTTTTGCTGGCAATTTACTTGGTCGATTTTGTTTCAGGTAAACGATGCTCATGTTGCATTATTGCTTATCAAGTTCGGTTATCTGATGATTTTATTTTTACCGACGGGTATTTATCATTTTTTAACTGAAATTTGTGAGCAAACCCAAGAACGGCGCCGGGTTTATCTATCCTACGGTTTTTCCGCTGTACTGGCGACTGTGTTATTAAATTCCGATTTTTTTATTTTAGGATACTACCGCTACTTTTTCGGCTATTATCCTAAAGCGGGTCAAGCGCATGTTTTTCATCTATTGCAGACTGTAATTGTGATGACGCGAGGGCTGTATTTAACCTATCGGACACAACAACAAGCCGCGCCGGAAATGCGTATGCGCTACGAGTTGTGTTTGTGGAGTTTGTTGATTTATTTTTTCGCGGCGATTGATTATTTGTGTAATTACGGGTTTGAGTTTTACCCGCCGGGCGTTCTTTTTATTGCGATTAGTCTGAGTGTTATCATATTTGCCGTTGTTAAGTACGACATCCTTAATCCCAACTATATTGCTGCGATCCTCGCGCATGAAATGCGTACGCCCATGGCTTCAATCCGTATCCGGGCCAATGCAATCGACCAATTTTGGCCTGTGCTTTATGAAGGATATCGACTTGCTGTTGCTCATGGCTTATGCGAACAAAAATTGGGTGGGATACAGCAAAAGATTTTGGCGGATTTAGCGGGTGGAATTACGCGTGAAATAGATCGTACGCATATTGCATTAGATACAATGTTGCTGTCCGCTTCATTGGAAAATCACAGACAGCTTTCCTTTGCTAACTACACAATAAAGTCTTGCATAGACGAAGCAATAGAGCGTTATCCATTTGATGGCGTACTGCGTAAGAAAATTAGTATCGCAGTTGATGAAGACTTCACTTTTCATGGTTCGGACACGCTGTTAGTTTTAGTGCTATTTAATTTGCTTGGAAATGCGGTGTACGCAGTAAAGTCATCGGCATCAGATAAAATCAGCATTCATACCAGCCAAACCGAAGATTTAAATTTTCTGAGCATGACTAATACAGGCTCGGGAATCAGTGCAAGGCAACGGAATAAAATATTCGACTCGTTTAATACAACCAAGCCTATTACGGATGGCTCCGGGCTTGGACTCACGTTTTGCAGACGTGTTATGTCTGCATTCGGTGGGGCAATCAAATGTGATTCCATCGAAAATCAATACACAACTTTCACGCTAGAGTTTCCTAAAATACATGCCGCTTAACCATTGGTAAGACACTCCTTACTGGAAATCTGGGTGCCCCGACCGGGGTATTTTTTAATTTTCATAAGGAAAAAACCATGTTAAACAAAAAAATTGTTCATCAACAGGCGGAATCATTAGCAAAAAAAACATTTTTATACACTATCGAAATCGGCTTAAAAGACTCGAATGCTTATGGCAATACCTATTTTGCGCGGTATTTCGAATGGCAAGGGATCTGTCGGGAGCAGTGGTTTTTTCGCTGTATTTCGCCCTATATGTTGCAATCCCAAGGGGTCTTTATCACTCAATATGCCCACCAACATTACGCACACGAAACTTTTCCATTTCAAACTGTGCAGTGTTATCTAAATACCTCCGACATCAAACCTTGTTCTTTTTGTTTGCAATTTCGTTTTTATGTAGATAACACATTAATATCAACGGGTTATCAAAAAATTGTTTTTGCTAACCATGACAAAAAGATCATTCGTTTGCCTCAGGGTATTGTTGATGAAATCAAGTTATATGCTGATCCTTTAATAACGCCGTAAGGGTCCGGTAGGCAAACAGCTTCATCGTTTGCCCACGTACAGCCCAGTAGGCCGGAATAAGCCGGTTCTCGCTACGCACCCTTCGCCTTGCTCAGGAGAACCTTGGATGGCCTTATTCCTGCCTACGCTATACTGAAACGCTGATCAAACTAACCCATTTCTTCGTAAGGTTACATCTCCCGCAAAACGCCCCGCTCCATGCCATAAACCACATCGACCAAACCCAACCCGGCCTCACGGTGAGTCACCATTATCACGGTTTTATCCCTGGCAAAATCCGCCAGCGCTGCAAATACATCCCGCTCCGTATCGCTGTCCAAGCCTTCGGTCGGCTCATCCAAGATTAATACCGGCGCATTTCTAAGATAAAGCCGCGCCAAGGCGATCCGCCGCGCCTCGCCACCCGACACTTTCACGCCGCTTTCGCCTACCCAGGTATCGAGGCCTTCCGGCAGATAACCGATAAAATTTTCCAGTCCCGCGGCTTTAATCGCGGCATTCAGTTCCGTTGCCGAGGCGTCCGGTTTGGCGATTAACAGGTTTTCCTTAATAGTGGCTGCAAACAATTGACTGCGTTGCGACAATACGCCAAAACAGCTCATTAATTCATCGGCGTCATATCGCCGGATATTTTGTCCGGCCAATAACACACTGCCCTGTTCGGGATCGTAATAACGCATTAACAGGTGGAGCAAAGTGGTCTTACCCGAACCGCTGGGGCCGACTATGGCGACTTTACCGCCCTGCGGAAGAGTCAGGCTGATGTTTTTCAGCACCCTGTCCTGCTGAGCAGGATAACAAAAGCTCACATCGTTCAACTGCAAATCATAGCGGCCCGGCAATGCTAACGGCTGAATCGGCGCAGTAATTGTCGGCGGCATTTCGGTAACCTGCCTGATACGCCGGGCGGCTTTCTGGGTTTTCGCCAGCATTTGCATGGCTTGCGGCAAAGGCGTCACCAACTCGAAAACCGCTATCACGCAAAAAACAACCACGGCTAAATCCGGCCCTGATAACAGGCCGTCTTTAAACGCTATCGCCGCAAGCGCCACTGCCATTAATAATGTGCTTTGCGACAGCAATAAGGTGAATGCCGAAGAAATCGCCGACAAGCGGTTATTCCGCCGTTGGGTGACGATCATCAAATCGGAAAACTGCCCGAGAAAAGCGCTAAACCGCCCGTAAGCCCGGTTGGCGATTAAATCCGCCAGCCCCTGCATCATATCGATTTGCCTAATCCGGAAATTTGCGGCCAATACGACGATTTCTTCCGCACCGGCGCGCCCCAAACGACTAAAAACCCACGGCACCCAAATCGAGGCGATAATCAACATAAGGCCTGTAGCCAAACTGATTAAGGGGGAATATGAGGCCAAAAAGATAGTGACTGCGGTTACTCCAATCGTCGCCACAACGGCAGGGGCAAGCAATCGCAAATACAGCGCGTCCAAGGCGTCAATATCGGCCGTCATGCGCGACAGCAAATCGCCGCTGCGCATGACCGACAAACGCCCCGGAACCAACGGAATAAGCTGCTGAAAAAACCAGCTGCGTATGCCTGCCAATACCCGAAAAGTCGCCTCATGGGTCACTAAGCGTTCGCCATAACGCCCCAACGTGCGGGTAATCGCCAAAGCACGGATTTGCGCGGCAGGCAGCATAAAATTGAAGGCAAGCGTATTGCCGTCAACAGCGGCTAATCCCGCTATCGCAGAAGAACTGATAAACCAGCCGGACAGCGTCAACAAGGCGATAGAAGCCAATGCAGTCAGCAATGCCAGGAAAATTCCGCCCGCTAACCAGCCGCCATGCGGTTTGAATAATTTCAGGAAAAACCATAAATCTTTCATGATGCCAACCGCCCTTGCTGCAACTCTATCCGCCTGTCCATTCGATGAACCACCTCCTGGTCATGACTGGCGATAATCAAGGTTTTATCGGCAAACAAGCGATCGATGACATCCAACAGCAGCGTTTTGTTGGCTGCATCGAGATTGGCGGTAGGCTCGTCCAGCAACACAATGTCGGCATTTTTTAAAAATGCCCTGGCCAGCGCGATTCTTTGCACCTGCCCGCCCGACAAACCATAGCCCCGCTCGCCGATCGGGGTAAGCAAGCCTTCCGGCAATTGCGCGCAAAATTCGGTAACACCGGCCGCCTCTGCCGCATTGGCAATGCTTTGTTCGGATGCATCGGGGTCGGCCAGCGCGATATTGTCTTCGATAGTGCCGTGGAAAATGTAGGCGTTTTGTCCAGCCCATGCAATAGTCCGTGCGGCGCATTCACGGGTAACCGTGAAGCCGTTAAGCAATACCCGGCCTTCTGTGGCGGCCTCAAAGCCTAACAACAGGTTCAAAAAAGTTGTCTTTCCTGCGCCGGACTCGCCGACCAAGGCGATTTTTTCACCGGCGGCAATGTGCAGATTGATGCCGATTAAGACCTGCCGCCTGCCGTAAGACTTGCCGATATTGTGAAATTCGATGAGGTTGCCCTGAAAATCACCGTAGGATGATGCCGAGGCACGAAGCGCATCATTCGCGATTGATACGCCTCCTTCGCCACTATCGCTTGCATCCACCGCATCAGCGCCTTGTTCCAGTATCGCCAGGATGGCGTCAGTCGCGCCTAACGCTGCGGCCCGGTCATGGTAATTGACGGCCAATTGCCTGAGCGGCATAAAAAATTCAGGAGCCAGCAGCAGAACAAACAACGCTTCACTTAAACTGATATGCCCGGCCGGGCCGAAATGAATCTGTCCCAATAAGCCCAGCCCGACATAGACAGCCACCAGGGCAACCGCAACCGCACTGAAAAACTCCAGAATGGCCGACGATAAAAACGCAATTCGCAGTACCGCCATGGTTTTTTCCCGAAAACCATCAGCAATCCTATTGATCGTCGCCAATTCCTGAGTAACCTGGCCAAACAACTTAAGTGTCGCCAATCCCTGCAAACGGTCCAGGAAATAACCGCTCATTCTCGCCATCGCCAAAAACTGGCTGCGGTTAGCGGAGGCGGCCCCCATACCGACTAATGCCATAAAAACCGGCACCAGCGGACCGGTCGATAAAAATATCAAACCAACCACCCAATTGACCGGCATGACCACTACAATCATGATAACCGGCACTACGCCGACTATCATTTGCTGAGGCAAATAACGCGAAAAATAATTTTCCAACGCATCGACCTGTTCCAGCGTAACGGCCGCCAATTCACCGCTTTGCCGTTGTTTGACAGCCGCCGGTCCCAGCGTTAAAAATTTGTCAAACAACCGCTGTCTTACCGACGCCCTGACTTGGGCTCCGGCCTCGAATCCCCATGTCTGATGCAAATAAACGCACAAGCTGCGCAGGATGAAAACGGTTGCCAGCACCATGAACGGCATAATTAAAGACGCCCATGGCAGCTTGTCGATAATGACGGCTTGCAGGATAAAGGCAAGCGCCGCCGCTTGGACAATCACGCCCAAGCCGTTGGCAATGCCTGCAATAGCTGCAAACAAAATAGGTTTACGGGCTGCTTTGCTTTGCTCTTTTAACCAACCGGCGCAGATTTTCTCTCTGGCCTTGTGTTTATCGAAATAGGCTTGATTGTCCGTTTCTGTTAACCGCACTGCTTTCCATCCTGTGTTTTATTGGTGAATAAGCATAACACACTGTCTTTGACGAAAACCCTTGCAGATCGTTTTCCCTGCCCGAGCAAAGACTATGGCGCCAGCCGCAACGGAACTGATAAAATAACATTTTCTATTACCGGCTTGTTGCAGAATTTCATGCGAAGATGCCCAAAACCACATCTTGCTGGTTCCCCATGCCGCAAGTTATACCCTCCACACCCTCCACACCCTCAATAACCATCATGACCTTAAACCGCCCCGTTGTGCTTTCGTTTTCCGGCCATGACCCCAGCGGAGGCGCCGGGGTGCAGGCCGACATTGAAACTCTGGTCAGCCATCGCTGCCACGCCGCCAGCGTCATCACCGCCCTGACCGAACAGGACACCCGGAATGTCAAAAAGCTCATTCCGCAAAGCCCGGAAGCTATCATCAGCCAGGCCAACACCTTATTGGATGACCTGCCGGTCAAAGCTTTTAAAATCGGCTTGATCGGCCATCATGAAACCGCCGCCGCCATTCATGCCGTATTAAAACAGCACCCGCATATTCCGGTGATCCTGGACCCGGTACTGGCTGCGGGCGGCGGCGCCGAACTGTCTAACGACCGGCTCATCGCCGCTATTGTTGACTTACTGCTGCCCTGCACTACCGTGTTAACGCCCAACAGCGAAGAAGCCCGCAAACTGGCGGGATTGACCGATCTTAACGGCTGCGGCCTGGAATTACTGGAAAAAGGCTGCGCCTATGTGCTGATTACCGGCAGCCATGAAGATACGCCTTCGGTCAGCAATCAGCTGTTCCATGACCGGCGCAGCTGGGAAACCTACACTTGGGACAGATTGCCGTTCAGCTATCACGGTTCCGGCTGCACGCTGGCTTCCAGTATTGCGGCCTTGATAGCGCACGGCCTGGAACCGTTGCAAGCGGTCATGGAAGCCCAGGAATATACCTGGAACTCATTAAATGACGCTTACCATCCGGGCAAAGGCCAACACATTCCCAATCGATTTTTCTGGATGAACGAAGAGTGATTAAATTCCCTAGAAGCGGACTGTACGCAATCACCCAGACCGCAAGTAAATCTCCAGACACCATCATTAACGAAGTTGCAGCGGCCATTAAAGGCGGCGCAGTCGTCGTGCAATACCGGGACAAGTATCCGCAGGACGCGCTATTTCTAGCCCGTGAGCTGGTTAAAATCTGCCACCGGCATAACGTGCCGTTGCTGATCAATGATGACATCGAACTTGCTGCGCTGGCAGGCGCTGACGGCGTCCATCTCGGCAGAGAAGACGGCGCGGTGACCCAGGCAAGAAAACGGTTGGGCAGCGGCGCCATTATCGGCGTTTCCTGCTACAACGCTGTCGAGCAGGCCATAGCAGCCCAAGCGCAAGGCGCGACTTATGCCGCGTTCGGACGATTTTTCCCGTCCAATTCAAAACCGTTGGCAGGGCCGGCCGATATTGAAACACTACGGCAGGCAAAACGTGCGCTTGCGATTCCCATTGTTGCCATAGGCGGCATTTTGCCGGAAAATGGCCCCCAGTTACTTGCTGCAGGGGCCGATTTGTTAGCGGTCATCGGCGGGATATTCGACCATCAGCCGGAACAATCGGCTCGGGCTTATCAGGCCTTATTTAATCATTAATGCTTTAAATCAAACCGGGATAACCTATTCATGAGCGACAACCGCAGGACATTCATCAAGAAGTCTGTCGCTTTCGGCGGTTATTCGCTTATCGCAGCCGGAGGACTGCTGGATTCGCCCGATGCCAACGCAGAATGGCTTGCCGACACCCCATCCACGACCATTCTGCAACAGACTTTAAAGCGTTTATTCAAAGACCGGCAAATCATCGAGTCCGACAAAATCGGCATCCAGATTCCTAAAACTGCGGAAAATGGAGCCGCCGTGCCCATTACGGTAACCAGCAGCCTGAACAATGTCGAGAGCATTGCGATACTGGTCGAGAAAAACCCGATACCCTTGGCCGCCAAATTCGAATTGTCGCCGGATTTGGAGCCGTTTGTATCGACTCGCTTAAAAATAGCCGAGTCATCCGCTGTAGTGGTCATCGTAGAGACCGGCGAAGGGTTTTACAGTGCCGCCGAGAAAATAATCGTCACCCTTGGCGGCTGCTAGCGTTAACATGTCGAGCATTAAAATCCGCACCAAACGCATGGACGGCAAGACGCAAATCAGAATGCTGATAGCCCACCCGATGGAACACGGACGCAATCGGGACGCCAAAACCGACGCATTAATCCCCGCGCATTTCATCCAGAAACTAACGGTAAAACATAATAAAAACGTCATTATTACCGGCACCATTGGCGCCAATATTTCCAAAGATCCTTACTTTGCTTTTATGCTGAAAGGCGGCAGCATCGGCGATAAAATCACCGTCAGCTGGGTGGATAACCTGGGCAAAAAAGACACCCAGGATCATATTGTTAAATAACCGTTACTCTGCCAACCGTTCACCGCCGAAACTAAATGCCATGATAATACCCTCCCTTAGAGCCATGGCCTGTTGCGGGCAACGATACCGGTTGCGGCTGCGGCAGTCTTTGATAAATCGCCACCGGGTTTCCATCCAGCGCTGTAAGGGCTTGATTTAGTGCTGCCCGGTCAAACTCAGGCATGGCTCCCGACTGGCTTGCAGCATATGCGCCGGGGATATTATTGGCTTTTTGAATAAGCTTTAATGATGCATCAAGTTTCTGACTCAGGGTTGTTTCCTCTCCCTCCAAATCGGGATGCGCTTCTATGTAAAGCGTATTGTCCAACCATCCGACCTTGATCGGTTGCTTGACAATATAGACCGGCGTTCCTACCGGAACCGAGTTGTATAACGCCTCAATATCTTCAGGATACATCCGCACGCAACCATGCGTTATCTGCATGCCTATGCCGTAAATCTTGTCTATATCGGTGCCGTGTATCAGATAGCCGCCGGGAACGCCCAGATGCAACATATACGCCCCCAAAGGATTATGCGGACCAGGCGGAACGACGGCCGGCAAAGGATCGCCATTTGCCGCGTGTTCGCGCCTTATCGACTCCGGCGGATGCCATGCCGGATCTTTGACTTTCTGCACAATGCTGGTTTTACCCAGAGGCGTTTTCCAGTCCTGCCGGCCTACGCCATGGGCATAGGACATCACTTGCGGCGCCGATCCTTTTTGAATCGGCGGATAATAATACATGCGGTATTCGGCGATATTTAAGGTAATCCCTTCGTGAGGCGTATCCGGTAAAATGCGTCTGTTGGATAAACGCACAATTTCGTCCTTTTTTATATGCCAGCGGTCGACGTCGGGGTTCAACCTGACTATTTCCGTTTGTCCCAGAAGAAAGCGCCTGGCCACATCCAGTAAGGTCTCGTTTTGATCCGCACGGGTTAACGGCACATCGTCTTGGAATTGCGTGATGACAGTGTCATTGCTGTGTTCCGGCAACGTGTAGGTCGTGGCATGAACAACGCCGCTGATAGCGGACAACAAAATCGAAACGGCAAATAACGAACGTACTTTCATACAATAATTTTCTCAGGTTTATGAATAGAAATTTAAAGCGGTCACAATCTAAATTATCAACAGAAAAGCGCCCCAGACAAGAAAAGCGGCGCCTACTGCTTTGCAAATAAGCTTTGATGCAACAGGCAGGGTTTTCTCGGCCATAACCAGCAAAGTGATCAAAACCATGCCCAGCAGATTCATCACGCCCACGGCAAACATAATCAGCATTTGCGCCCAGCAGCAGCCTAAACAGTTTGCGCCGTGTTTCAGCCCCATCTTAAATGCGCCTGCGGCGCCATCCTGCCATTCATTTAATAAAAAACCCATCGGGGTTTTGCAGTGTGTCAAACAGGCGTTCTTTATCGGCATAAACTGGTAAAAGCCCGCCAAAAACAAAATACCGGCGGCCAGTACCGGGTTTTGATTATCCATCATGGGAGTCAACCAGGCCAGCCCGTGCATTTGCCATTGTAGCAGTGTTAGCGCACAACTGAATAACAGCCATATGCCCAGATAGGCCGAAATGAACAGGCCGGTCAATTTAGAGGACGGCTTGTTTTGCTGCCGGCATACTCTAGCAAAGGCCAAAATCATCGGGATAGCGGAAGGCAGCATCATTGCCGCCATCATGACCGCCCACATGAAATAAACTAAAGCGAAGTCTATAAAGCGCCATGCCAATGACTCTGAAGGAGGCATCCACATGCTCGACATCGGTTGGGACGCCATTTGGCCATGCTGATAAAACAGATAGCCCCAGGCAGCAAAAATCCCTGCCAGCACAATTGCTAAGATAGAAGTCTGGGCGTTAAACCTGCCCATTACGGCTGGTAAATAAATGCTGAGAAATAACCGTTACGCTCGGAAAACTGCCAGTTTTTGTCGTAATCCCGGTACTGATAATTTTTTGACTTGGCGACAACCGTGGGGTGGCTTGTCACCACGCACAACGGCGGATTGTTGATGGTCGCCGGTCCGCCGGTTATGCCCTGAATGCTTTCAATCTCGGCCTGGGCTATATCGGGAATAATCATACGCCTAGTATTGCCCTGCTCACGGTAATCGATTTTCACTTTTTTCACGCCTAAAACTTCGCCGACAAAACTCATTAAAACAGCAGGATGTCCGCCTTGCTGACCGCTAAAGATTTGCACAATCGCATCAACTTGACTGTCATCGGCCCATTCGTCGACATATAAAGCCGCCTGCCAGCCGCCGTCTTTCATGTGTCCCGGCGAATAACACGCCATCGCGACATTCAAGCCATCCAGTGATTGCCCATCCAGATGCCCTTGTTCAATATGCCATGCCACCAATAGTTTGCAATCGCCTTCTGTCGGCGGTTGCAGCCATACGCATGGGCAGGCGGTTTCGCAATTGCAGGTTTCAAAATAGCTGCCCTGCAACATCCAGTTTTTGGTTTCCGACATATTATCTCCTAAAACGGCTCTTTAAACGGCCTCAAATCCAGTTCATGAGTCCATGCGCTGGGGTGTTGCTTGTGAACAGCCCAGTAAGTTTCGGCAATGGCGTCCAGCTGTAACAGGCCATCCTTGCCTTTGGCCTTAACATAATCCGGGAACTGGTTTTTTGCCCGTTCTCCATCAATCACGCCGTCAATTACCGCATGAATCACATGAATGCCTTGCGGCGAAAATTCTCTCGCCATGCCTTGCGCCAATGCCCTTAAACCGGCTTTTGCGGCTGCAAATGCAGTAAACGGCGGCTTTGCTCTTAGTGACGCTGTCGCTCCAGTAAAAATCAGCGTTCCCTTATGCCGGTCTTTCATCGCGTTAACAGCTTCCTTGCCGAAGAAAAACGCGCCCAGACAGTTTTGTTGCCAAAGCGCGGTAAAGGTTTCCGTATCCGTTTCCAGCAAAGGCGACGGAATATTGCTGTCTACATTGTAAGCTGCAATATCGACACTACAACCGTCCAGCCGCGCCATGTTAAATAAATGCGCCACATCGCGCTCAACCGTTGCATCGGCAAGCACGGTGGTGACTGAACCGCCGTTTTGCCGGATTTTGTCCGCTACCTGTTGAAGCTTGTCTTCACTTCGGCCGGCGATATAAACGTGTAAACCTTTTACTGCAAAATATTTGGCGAGTGTAGCGCCCAAGCCCTGCTCCGGGCCAACCCCGATAATAACGGCTGAACATTTTTGCTCCATCTTGATTTTCCAAATTTAACTTCGGTTAGAGAGATTAGCCTTATGACCAATCATAATTTCCACCACAAAAGACACGAAGGATAGAATATTAAGCTTCATGTCCTTGGTGATGAATAACAAAGCGGTTTATTGTTTTCTGCCAAAAATCAGCGAGAAATTATTGGCAGGCATATTAATCTGCTCTTTTAACTCCATGCCGTGCTTTTCCGCCGCTTTCTTCAGATCGGCTACATCTTTTAAGCCCCATTCCGAAACACCCGCAGAACTCAATGTCTGATGAAACTCTTTGTTGGAATCCGTAGTGAAGGCGCCTTCCACCTGAAACGGACCGTAAATCAGCAAAAAGCCATTCCCATCCAATAAGTGTTCCGCACATTTCATCATGCCGTCGGCAATTGAAATAGGCGCCACCTGAAAAATATTGATACAGAAAATCGCTGCAAATGAACGGGGTTTACCGGCATTAAACCACGTCTCAGGATTGGTTAAGTCCAGATGAACAGGATCGGCGATATTGTCGTTCTTGTGATCAACTGACAGTTTCTTGATGTTAGCAAAAACCTCTTGATCCTTATCGGAAGGATGGAAATGCAAATGCTCAAAATGCGGCGCAAAATAATTAATGTGCATGCCGCTGCCGCTGGCCAATTCCAAAACATTGCCAGGATCTTTAGGCAGCTTTTCTTTTAAAACGCCTAAAAGCGGTTCACGGTTGCGACTTCCGGCCCAGGCAACATACTCGCTTAATGGGTGTGGATCTAAAGGTGGTTTATCTTGGCTCATTTTTAACTCCTCGTTATTGGTTACATTGCAATATCAGCAAGCGCCGTGCCAGCAATTATCAATAATATTTATATTAAATTACAATGACTTGACTTTTAGCATTGCCAGATAGATGAAGCCGTGCTTCAATTAGAGAAAATTCACTTCACAAAACATCATGAACAACAACTCTCTTTCCGATTTAACGCCTGTTTTTTTTCTGCAAACGTTCATCCTTGAGCTGATGCACGCCAGCGAACAGCAGGGACAAAAGCATTGCGAGCAATTGATTGAACACATCGCCAAGACTGCCGGGTGTTTTTTTGAAGAAACTTACCGCAGCAACACCCATAAAAATGAACTGCTCGACATTGAAAGTTATACCGAACTGATTCTCGGCCTTAAAAACAATATCGGCGGCAAATTCTCACTGGCTTCCAGCAACCCAGACTGCATTACCGTTACCAACGCCTGCTGCCCTTTTGGCGACCGGGTTACCAATTTCCCCGAACTGTGCAGAATGACGTCCAGCGTTTTTGGCGGCATTGCAGCCAGAAATTTCGGTTACGCCAAAGTGGAAATCAAACAAAGCATTGCCCGCCACGACGGTAAATGCGAAGTCTGCGTATACACCAACCCGAATGCTGCGAAAGACCGGCCGGGAACGGAATACACGGACACGACGCCGGTCAAGGAAATCCAGGATATTACCGAGCTGCACTCCCGCATAGAACAGAGCATGCAACAGATTTGGCGTAAACAAGGCAAGCAGCCTGCCAAAAAACACCAGTCTCCGGCGATTATTGCCAAATCGCCGACCATGCAGAAAATCCTGCAATCCATAGAAATCATTGCGCCGACACTGGCAACAGTGCTGATTCAGGGACAAACGGGGGTAGGCAAGGAATTGATTGCGCGCGCGATACATGCGATGAGCGACCGCTGCAACAACCCGTTTATCCCCATTAACTGCGGAGCAATTCCTGAAAGCCTAATCGAGAGCGCCCTGTTCGGTCATGAAAAAGGCGCATTCACAGGGGCCGTTGAGGTGCATCAAGGCTATTTTGAAAGAGCCGAAGGCGGAACCTTGTTTCTGGACGAAGTCGATTCACTGTCCCCTGCCGCACAAACCCGTTTGCTTCGCGTACTTCAGGAGGGCGAACTGGAAAGAGTCGGCGGCAAGCAAACCCTGGCGGTTGACCTGAGAATAATCTCCGCAACCAATAACAACCTGGAAGAACTGGTCAAGCAGGGCTTGTTTCGCAATGACCTGTATTACCGCATCAATGTGGTTCGATTAAGCATTCCGCCGCTGGCCGAACGTCCTGAGGACTTGCCTTATCTTGTGCAATTGATTTTGCAGCGTTTGAACAAGAAATATAACAAAACAGTCGAATCGGTCAGCCGTGAAGTCATGCAACAAATTCGCGCTTATCCCTGGCCGGGCAATGTCCGCGAACTGGAGAACATCCTTGAACGCAGCATTTTATTTGCCACCGGTAAAGAAATGACCAAACTGGATTTGGAGCTTTCAGCTGACTCAAATAACGCCGAACATTGGAAAGATATAAAGGAAGACGCTATCGCCAAAGCTGAGCGATCATTCCTTGACAGCTCTTTAAAGCAGCATCAGGGCGATATAAAGAAAATAGCGGAAGATATGGGAATTACATCGCGCGCCGTCTATACCAAACTGAAAAAGCATGAGATTAATTTAGCGGACTATCGCAGAGCGTGACTCGTGAGGACTTAAAATATGTTAACCATCCTGCAACTCCCCGTCTTAAACGACAATTACATTTATCTGCTGCACGATCCTGTGTCGGGTGAAACCGCTGCCGTAGATCCCGCCGTTGCCCAGCCGGTTCTGGCTGCCTTGGACCAAAAAGGCTGGCGGCTAACCCTGATTCTGAATACCCATCATCATGGGGATCATGTCGGCGGCAATCTGGAGCTGAAGCAAAAAACCGGCTGCACGGTTATTGCCCCCCTTTCAGACCGGAATAGAATCCCCGGCATCGATCGCGGCGTTGTTGACGGGGATGAGGTAACGCTCGGCAAGCATACGGCAAACGTCATATCGACTCCCGGGCACACCAGCGGCCATGTGGTCTATCATTTTGCCGGCGACGACACGCTGTTTTGCGGGGACACGCTGTTTGCAATGGGCTGCGGCCGGTTGTTTGAAGGCTCCGCCGAGCAGATGTGGCATTCGTTACAGAAATTGAAGGCGCTGCCCGCGGCCACCAGAATCTATTGCGCCCATGAATACACCCAAGCCAATGGCTGGTTCGCGTTAACGGTAGAGCCTGATAATCGGCAGTTGCAGCAAAGAATGGAGGTTATCAACCAGCTGAGGGCGAACCGGTTGCCGACTGTGCCGTCGACGATAGAACAGGAACTGGCGACCAATCCGTTTTTCAGGGAAGACAGTTTGGCGTTGCGGGAAACGATTAACATGATGGGCAAAAAGCCGGTGGAGGTTTTTGCGGAAGTCAGGCGGATGAAGGACAGTTTTTAATTGCTTCCATCCGTTAGCCCTGTCCCTTCGGCTCAGCTCAGGACTAAAGACAATGTCGAAGGGTATTTCGTGTAATGACTTAAACCGTTCGTGCTGAGCTTGTCGAAGCATGAATGGTTTAAGTCGACATCGGAGTAACCTTTAACCCTTAGGCCTCATATGTGGAAACAGCAACACATCGCGTATTGACGGCGCGTCGGCAAACAGCATGACCAGACGGTCGATACCGATGCCCTCGCCTGCCGTGGGCGGCATGCCGTGTTCCAATGCGACGATATAATCGGCATCAAAATGCATGGCTTCATCATCGCCGGCTTCTTTTTCTTCGACCTGTTTTTGGAAGCGCGCGGCCTGATCTTCGGCATCGTTCAGCTCGGTGAAGCCGTTGGCGATTTCCCGCCCGCCGACAAAAAACTCGAAGCGGTCGGTGACATGCGGATCGTCGTCATTGCGCCTTGCCAACGGCGATACTTCAACCGGATACGCGGTAATAAAAGTCGGATTCATCAAGCGGCTTTCCACGGTTTTTTCGAATATCTCGATCTGGATTTTGCCTAGGCCGTAGCCGTCCTTAACCGGAATATGCAGATTTTTGGCCACTTCAGCGGCGGCTTCGCGCGTGGCGATATTTTCCGCCGTTAAGTCGGGATTAAAATGCAATATCGACTCTACCACGGTCATCCGGTCGAACGGCTTGCCGAAATCGTATTGCTCGCCCTGATAGGTAATCATGGTTTGCCCCAACACTTCCATCGCGACGCCGCGCAGCATGGCTTCGGTCAAGTCCATCAAATCATGGTATTCCGCATAAGCCTGGTAAAACTCCAACATCGTGAATTCAGGATTATGCCGCGTCGACAAACCCTCGTTGCGGAAGTTGCGGTTGATTTCAAACACCCGCTCGAAACCGCCGACCACTAGGCGCTTTAAATACAATTCCGGCGCGATACGCAGATACAGTTCCATGTCCAGCGCGTTATGGAACGTCGTAAAAGGACGCGCCGTCGCCCCGCCTGGAATCATCTGCATCATTGGCGTTTCAACTTCCAGGAAATTGCGGTCGATCAGGAATTGGCGGATATAGGCAACCACCTTGGAGCGGATCAAAAAAGTATTGCGCGATTGCTCGCTCATGATCAAATCCAGATAGCGCTGGCGGTATTTGATTTCCTGATCGGCAATGCCGTGGAATTTCTCGGGCAACGGGCGCAAGGCTTTGGTCAGCAGGCGGATGTCGTCGACCTTGACGCTAAGCTCGCCGGTCTGGGTTTTAAACAGTACGCCTTCCGCGCCGACGATGTCGCCTATGTCCCATTTTTTGAACTGCTCGTTGTAAAAGCTTTCGGGTAGCGCATCGCGGGTCACATAAAGCTGGATTTTGCCGGACATGTCCTGAATATGGCAGAAACTGGCTTTGCCCATCCCCCGGCGGGTCATCATCCTCCCTGCCAATTTCACCCGCAAAGGTTCCGCTTCGAGTTCTTCCTTGGATTTTTCGCAGTATTCGGCTAGCAATTCACCGGCCACCACATTGCGGCGAAAATCGGTAGGAAAAGCAATGCCACCGTTTTCGCGCAATTCATTTAACTTGCTGCGGCGCTGTTTGATTTGTTCTTGTTCGTCTTGTTGGATTTCGGACATAAGAATATAAATTATATTTAAAAGTTGTATCTTGTGAGAAATGCTTAATATTATCTATATAAATTGAGACAAATAATAAACATTATGGTAATTCTGAATGGAAACATCCAAATCTTGCGTTTTATTAAACTCTAACTTTTTATGCCTTGAAATTCCTTTTTCCGGTATCCCCCTATCAATTTTAAATAGAATACCTTTATAATGAAAATCATCTTTGTCTAAGCCTTCAAAATCAGAATTACATAGCCTTATTCTATCGATAACGAATTGAAAAAATAACTTACCAGCCCGAAGTTGCTTTAAATACTCCCCATTATTTTTTGATTTCAGTTCTATTAGAAACACATAAACCTGACTGCCTTTTTGATGCACTAAAATATAATCATTTTTAGTGCAAAGTCCCTTTACCGCAGAATTAAAAAACGGAAAGACCGTATCGCTTCCAGATTGTTTATCTTTATCGAAGCTAAAACAAGCGATGCTTTCAGAATCCTTTATTTTAAATTCAACCGATAAATTTTCTTTCTCTTCAACAAGGCGCAAAATATTTTTTTCTACACGTGAAAAATGAAAGCCTACAGAAATCATTTCATTTAATAAATTAGGAATAGGCCGCATTAACCATCTAACTCCTTTGCATCCTGCATTGCATAATAAATTTCATTAGATGATTTATTGAGATCATTAATAACAGCATCAAAAGTTTCAGCAATAACACCCTCTTCTTCGTCTAATGTCATCGGTGTTATTTTTTTATCGTCAAATAAGTAAGCAGAAACCCGCTTGCCTTCTAATAACTCACTATCTTGATAACCGTATTTTTTCTGCAATTCTTCTGCGCCTGAGAAACCATTTTTTAACATAATTAAGTTATTTAACTCACGCACAAAATAATCACTGTGAGTACTAACAATTACTTTTAAACCGGCATTAACCAGTTGAGCTAAAACCCGCGCCACTTGACGTTGATTATCGGGGTGCAAATTCAGCTCTGGTTCGTCAATCATCAAACAATGGCCTTCTTCGGCAATATGCTCTAAATAAAAGACCAGCCCAAAAAGAGTTTTAACCGTTGATGAGCTAAAATGCAGGGGTAGTTTTTTGTTATTGCTTCTATAGGGTATAAAAAAAACATTGCCTTGACCATCAACTTCATACTTACCCTTCAATACATTTTTTTGTATAGCTTGTGCATAATCACGATAAATACTTTTTTGCCTTTGTGTACGTCCAATCTTATTAAGATACTGAATATAATCTTGTACGGGAGCGGCATAGCTTGAGTTCACAATATCTTTTAATAATTCACCCAAATTAACTTTATCCTTTTGTGCATGTTGTAACAAAATGTTTCGTGTGCTGGATAATTCCTTAAAAAACAAATTTAATCCAGCTCTTTCAGCGGGCAATAGGAAAGAATCTTTAGATAGGCATGTAAAAATAATACTAACTAATCCCTTTGAAATAAAATCCTGGAGCAGACTGTCGGGTATCTCAGTGTTCTGCAAAGTTAATTGAATCGTTCCATTATCTACCTGCTTTTCTAATGAAAGTGACCAATCTTTATTTTTTCCTAAAGAAAGTACACGCTTAGTTGACTTTTTTATCGCTCGTTCTTGCAAATCTTCGTTGTCAAAATTCAAGCGTATTGCTGTATCAGAAAACTCATCCTCTGTTACACAAAATAAACGAGGCAAATAGTTCTTAAAGTGCTTTTCAATATACTTAATCATTTCCTTGCGATGTTGAGCAAGAATATCGACAACCTCCAAATGATAAGTTCCATTCTCTTTCAGTTTGTCAATAATATCCTTTACAAAACCAAAATGAATATCAAACTCTTTATCCAATAATCCATAAATAGAATACATCGCATAAGTCTTCCCCGAATTGTTTTTACCACAAAAAATAGTAAAGTCATTCAGCTCAATACTCCCCTTATCAATGCCGCCTAGATTTTCAAATTCAATTTTCATTGTTTTACTCTGTATGAGTTACAACCCACTCTTCAAACTAGCCTCAATAAACTGATCCAGATCGCCATCCAGAACCGCCTGGGTGTTGCCTGTTTCCACGCTGGTGCGCAAATCCTTGATCCGCGATTGGTCCAGCACATAGGAACGGATCTGGCTGCCCCAGCCGATGTCCGACTTGGTGTCTTCCAGAGCCTGGGCGGTTTCACTACGCTTGCGCATTTCCAGCTCGTACAATTTGGCTTTCAATTGCTTCATCGCGGTGTCGCGGTTTTTATGCTGCGAGCGGTCGCTCTGGCATTGCACGACGATGCCGGTCGGATTGTGGGTCATACGCACGGCCGATTCGGTTTTGTTGATGTGCTGGCCGCCCGCGCCGCTGGCACGGTACACGTCGACACGTATATCGGCGGGATTAATGTCTATGTCTATGTCGTCATCGATTTCCGGCGATACAAACACCGATGCAAACGAGGTATGGCGACGATTGCCAGAATCGAACGGCGATTTTCTGACCAAGCGATGTACGCCGGTTTCGGTACGCAACCAGCCGAATGCATATTCGCCTTCAAACTTGATCGTGGCGCTTTTGATGCCGGCCACATCACCTTGCGATTCTTCAATCAATTCGGTTTTAAAACCTTTCTGTTCGCCCCAGCGCAAATACATGCGTTCAATAATCGAAGCCCAATCCTGAGCCTCGGTACCGCCGGAGCCGGACTGAATATCCAAAAAGGCATTATTGGCGTCCATTTTTCCTGAAAACATGCGGCGGAATTCCAGGTCCGCGACTCTTTTTTCAAAGTGCGCCAGATCGTCGATGACTGTTTCTACCGTTTCTTCATCGTCTTCTTCAACCGCCATCAGCAGCAGTTCTTCAGCATCGCTAAGGCCGCGCTCCAAATCATTAATGGTGTTAACGATAACTTCCAGCTGTCCGCGCTCTTTGCCCAAGGCCTGCGCTTCTTCGGGGTTATCCCATATTTTCGGGTTTTCCAGCTCCCTTAATACTTCGACTAAACGTTCGCTCTTGACGTCAAAGTCAAAGATACCTCCTAAGGGCATCGCCACGGCTTTTTAAGTCGGCTATTTTATTTTTGATCGGATTTATTTCTTGCATGAAGTGTATTTAACCAATGACAATCGGAACCAAGCGCACGTATGAACGCCTGCCGGTGAAAACTTTAAACAGGGAAGTGATTATAAACCATAAGCCGGGCCTGTTCATCCCGAGTTGCCGGCTTAATGCCATTAAGTCAGGGAATTGCCTGCGACTTTAACAAAACAGAAGTTTACCGACCATCCGCTGAAAAACTGATCTGCGCTCCCAACTTCAGGGCCAGTTGCTGTTTCGCACGGCCTTTATTGACCGCGATTTCGACCAGTCCGCTGGAATTTTCATACCAGAACGCCTGCCGGTCTTTAACGGCGCTGAATGTATCGGCCTGCTCGATTACAATACCGTTGACAGTTAAGGCCTTGCCCCTAAAGGCTTCCTGATACCGAAAACCGGTCATCGCATTGCCGTAATGGTCGAAATAAACCACTACCGCCAAGTCTTCGGGCCAATCGCTTAAATCATTCCGGTCGAATGGCCGCAATAAACCGTCCGCCGCATTGACGGCCAGTTTTGCGGCAACCGGGGCGAACAAATCCCTGCCGTGAAAGCTCATTGAGCAGTGTTCCGGTTTCCAGGTAATTTCAGACCACTGCACATCCCGGGATTGCACGGCGACGGTGTTCAACAAACCGTTATCCGGCCCGACAAAAGTTTGCCCGTCAGCCTGCAAAACCACGGCCCTGCGTTCACCGCCGACACCCGGATCAACGACAGCGAGAAAGATACTGCCTTCAGGAAAGCTGTGCCGCAGTGCGGCCAATAAATAAGAACTTGAACAGGGATCGGCGGTCGGGGCGTTACTCAGCAGGTTGATGACGGGCACATTGGGCGCTAACTGCCGCAGCACCGATTCCATTTGACCGACATAAGGGCCGGACGGGCCAAAATCGGTAAAAAGGACGATGCCGGTCACTGAGCCAATACGTCCAAACCGGCATTCGCCACGCCAGTTCCCGACTGGCTAGCGGCATACTCACCATCCCTGGCGATAAATGTCATCACCTGCTCTTCGGCTTGTGAACTCCGCGTTAGCCCGGCAAAGTCGAATAACTGCGTATCGGCCAACTGCGAAGGCGCGACATTTTTCAGGCTGGTAAAAATGGTTTCCAATCGTCCCGGAAACTGTTTATCCCAGCCTCTCAACATGACCTTCATGGCTTGGCGTTGCAGGTTTTCCTGTGAACCGCACAAGTTACACGGAATAATCGGGTAGTCTTTAAATGCGGCAAGGCGCTCGATGTCTTTTTCGCGAGTGTACGCCAAGGGCCTGATGATGATATTTTTCTTATCGTCGCTTAACAGCTTGGGCGGCATCGCTTTTAATTTGCCGCCGTAAAAAATATTCAGGAAAAAGGTTTCCAGGATGTCGTCGCGATGATGCCCCAAAGCTATTTTGGTGACGTTATTGGCTTCGGCATAACCGTACAAGGTTCCGCGCCTCAGACGCGAACACAGCCCGCAGGTGGTGTTGCCCTCGGGGATGACCCGCTTGACCACGCTGTAAGTGTCTTTTTCGATAATATGGTACGGCACGCCCAGCGATGCCAGATATTCCGGCAATACATGCTCGGGAAAACCGGGCTGCTTCTGGTCCAGGTTGACCGCGATCAATTCGAACTCAACCGGCGCCGTTTGTTGCAAGTGCATCAGGATATCCAGCAGGGTGTAGGAATCCTTGCCCCCGGACAGGCACACCATAACCTTGTCGCCATTTTCGATCATGTTGTAATCGGCAATCGCATCGCCGACCGTGTGCCGCAATTTCTTTTGCAGCTTGTTGAATTGAGTTCTGGATTTTTGGTTTGGATCTGACATGGTCAGTAAGAGTTTTAAAAATAGAGGACGGATAACACTGATCAACACGGATACCGTTTAAGTCCGTCTAATCCGCGTTATCCGTGTTCCATTATATTAAATAGCTGGAGCGTTAGCCGTTGTAACGCTGAAAGATCAGTGTAGCGTTGGTGCCGCCGAAACCGAAGCTGTTCGACATAATGGTATTTAACGTAATGTTGTCTTTACGTTCACGCACTATCGGAATGCCTGCCGCGCCAGGATCAAGCTGGGTGATGTTGGCCGAGGCGCTGAGGAAGTTTTCTTCCATCATCAGCAACGAGTAAATCGCCTCATTAACGCCCGCCGCGCCCAATGCGTGCCCTGTCAGCGATTTTGTCGAACTGACCAAAGGCACATTATCCTGACCGAATACGTTGCGCAAGGCTTCAAGCTCTCTGGTGTCGCCGACCGGCGTACTGGTGCCGTGGGCGTTGATGTAATCGATCTTGCTGCCGCCGATAGTCGCCATCGCCTGCTGCATGCAACGCACCGCGCCCTCGCCGGATGGCTGAACCATGTCGTAACCGTCGGAAGTCGCGCCGTAACCGGTCAGTTCCGCATAGATTTTCGCGCCGCGCGCTTTGGCATGTTCCAGCTCTTCAATCACCAGAACGCCGCCGCCGCCGGAAATAACAAAACCGTCGCGGGTTTCATCATAAGGCCTTGAAGCTGTGCTCGGCGTGTCATTGTATTTGGACGACAACGCACCCATCGCATCGAACAGCATCGACATGGTCCAATGCACTTCTTCGCCGCCGCCCGCAAACACCACATCCTGCTTGCCCATCTGGATCAATTCCATCGCATGGCCGATACAGTGGGCGCTGGTCGCACAGGCCGAACTGATCGTGTAATTGACACCCTTAATTTTATAAGGCGTCGCAAGACAGGCGGTATTGGTACTGGACATGCTTCTGGGCACCATATAAGGCCCCACTTTCTTGATGCCTTTTTCGCGCAGAATATCGGCCGCTTCGACAATATTCGATGTTGAAGGCCCGCCGGAACCCATTACCAAACCGGTTCTGAAATTCGACACATCGGACTCGTCCAGGCCGGAATCGTCAATAGCCTGCTGCATCGCAATATAGTTGAACGCCGCGCCATCGCCCATAAAACGTTTAATTTTACGGTCGATGAATGCGTCTAAATCGATATTGATGGGTCCGTGAACATGGCTGCGGAAACCCATTTCCTGATAAACGTCTGCAAAAGCGATTCCTGAACGGCCTTCTTTTAGGGAATCGACAACCTCTTTTCGGTTATTCCCTATGCTGGAAACAATGCCTAAACCGGTTACTACGACTCTTTTCATAGTTAACGCCTCTAAAAATCTTCTGTGGAAGTAAACAAACCGACCCGTAAATCGGTAGCCTCGTAAATCACTTTGCCATCGACTTCCATGGTGGCGTCAGCGATACCCATAACCAGCTTCCGCATAATCAGTCTTTTTATATTAATCCGATAAATCACCTTTTTAGCGGTGGGCAGCACTTGTCCGGTAAATTTAACTTCACCCACGCCCAAAGCGCGACCTTTACCGGGACCGCCCATCCAGCACAAAAAGAAACCGACCAATTGCCACATCGCGTCCAATCCCAAACAGCCGGGCATCACAGGATCGCCTTGAAAGTGGCAGTCAAAAAACCATAAATCAGGCGTAATATCCAGCTCAGCAATGATCTCGCCCTTTCCGTAAGTACCGCCTTCATCAGATATATAGGTAATGCGATCCATCATCAACATATTTGGCAGAGGTAATTGCGCATTTTTCGGCCCGTACAGTTCTCCCCTGCCGGACTTCAACAATTCTTCGCGCGTAAAACTGTGCTGTTTCCCCATAATCTTTTAATACCTTAACGTAATTATTATTATTCTAAATTATGCATTATCTAACAGACATCAAAAAAAATCAGCTCAATTTTTAGCCGGACAGCACATCAAGCATCAATTCTTTTATCTTTAAGCCCTTTCTTTGTATGAGTTGCTGATAAATAATCGCATAGGACAGAACCGAGGAGACATATTTCCGGGTTTCCTGATAAGGGATAGTTTCCACCCATATATCCGCAGGCATAGCCACGGCACTCGGCAACCATTTTGCCACCCGCCCCGGTCCTGCATTGTAAGCGGCGACTGCCAATACAAAGTGCCCATGAAACTGTTGCAGCAGTTTCTTATAATAAAAAGCGCCGTACTTAACATTAACATCTGGATTGAACAGGCTTTGATCCGATTGCCATTTTTCCTTTAGTTCGCGGGCTATCTGCATGCCTGTTTTCGGCATAATCTGCATTAAGCCGCGCGCGCCAACGGATGACTCGGCATCCTTGTTGAAGATGCTTTCCTGCCGAATCAGCCCGAAAACTATTGCCGGATCGAGATTCTGCCGGTATGCGTTATTATGAATCTGACTCGAATAATAAACGGGAAAACGCAACGCCAGATCATCCCAATAATCCGCTTTAACCAGCGTGGTGATGGCAATTCTATCCCAGCCCCATTGCTGGGCCAATTTGGCGGCGACCATGCGCCGCTCTTTGCTTAATTTTTTTACCGCATACCACCATTGCCGCTCTGCCTCCACGTCCCTGTTCAATAAATCAAGCTCTTTAACCATTTTAAAATCGGTTTCATCAGCCAGATTTTCGAGTTCATTTTCCGCCAGAAAAACCGGTTTATTGGAAAATTGATAAGGCTTATTGACATTATCGGCAGCCAAGAACCCGTAAAAACTCCGGTCTTCAGCGAGCTTGCTGTAAACATCCTGCGCCTGCAAAGAATTCCCTGTTTTATCCAGCGTTCTGGCTTGCCAGTATTGCCATTTAGGGTCCTGCCGTTCCTGAGCGGTCAAACCCGCCAAAGCCTCCGCAACATGCTGCCAGTTTTGTTCCAGCAAAGCCGCCCTGACTTTCCACTCACTGACTTCCGCATCAACAACCGACAATTGACTGAGACGCTGATAGGCGTTGATGTTTCGGCTGCGCGCCAACGCAAGCGCCAGACTGCGCTCTACTTTCCCGGCAGTTTGAGCATCTATCTGGAAAATGTTTTTTCTATCATCCCAAAGTTCAATTGCCCGGTTCAAATCAGACTTTGCCAACCTTGATACGCCATGAGCGAAAAGCCGTCCCATTTGCGCATTAAAAAAGCCGCTGTTTTCGATTAAAGCGGGATTTTGGTGTACCCGCAGCCAGACATCGGCAATATTCCGGTCTGTTATATCCAATGACCGGCGCACGTATTCGGCCACCGAGACATTATCTTTATCCAAGGCCAGCTCGAATCGCTGCCAAACCAGCTCCGGCGTAAAACCGGGCGACGTCATCAATACCGACAACAGCGGATCGCATTCCTCGGGCAGCGAATCCCCGGTAAGCCACAAGCGCGTGGCCTCGCTTAATGCCTGTTGTTGATTGCCGGTTTTATAGACTGCCAGATTGTACTGGCAACTAAGGGCGGTATTATCGGTTGTTTCATAATGCCGGATAAAATCGTTCCAGCGTTCATTCTTAGCCAGGTAATCCAGCCATTTAGACCTCAACAATCCGGCATAGCGCGTTTCTTTATTTGAGGATAAAAAAGCCAGAATCCGGTCCTCTTGTTGTAAATTATCTTTAAGCCACAGGTATTGCAGATAGGGATATAAGGGGTAATCGGTCAAGGCGGCGCTGATGCGCATAAATTCGGCATTATTGCCCTGGGCAAGCGCCCTTTCCGCCTGTAAAAAATCGCTTCTTTGCCGGTCGAGATTGTTGCCAAGCACTGTGCCGGAAAAAAGAACCAGGCACAGCAATAATTTTCCAGACAGGTGTTTCATATTTCACTCACAGCAAATATATTCCTAAAGATGTTTCAGACAGATATAATCAAGCGCTCATGCAAACATCCTTATCTAATCCCGTGCAATCAAAACAGGCCACACAGTCTTACAGCTGGAACACTATCTATCAAATTGCTTTAGAACACAAAAAAGAACTGATTGCCTCCCATTTTATCGCCATCCTGGCTACCATAGCCAGCGTGCCGGTGCCTTTGCTGATGCCGTTGCTGGTCGATGAAGTTCTATTGCATAAACCCGGCATTATCATTCAAACCGTTAATCCGCTGTTCCCTGTCGCCTGGCAACTACCGATCCTTTACATCAGCGTTATTTTGCTGATCAGCGTTGTCCTGCGCATTATTGCGATTATTTTTAACATCATACAGTCCCGGCAGTTTTCCTGCATCGCCAAAGACATCGTGTTCCGCATCCGTGCAGACCTGATCGGTCATTTGCAAAACATTTCGATGTCCGAATACGAAAGCCTGGGTACCGGCACTGTAGCGAATTACCTGATTAAAGACCTCGATACGATAGACACCTTTATCGGCACGACGGTCAGCAAACTGCTGGTGGCCGCCCTGACCATTATCGGCACCGCCGTCGTTTTATTATGGATGCACTGGCAATTGGGTTTATTTATCCTGCTGCTGAATCCCGTGGTCATTTATTTCACCCGCGTGATCGGCTCGCGCGTTAAAGACCTTAAAGCCAAGGAAAACTCCGCTTTTGAGGTTTTCCAGCAATCCCTGACCGAAACCCTGGAAGCCATCCATCAAATACGCGCCAGCAATCGAGAAAAACATTATTGCCGGCAACTGATCGAATCGGCCCGCTCGGTCAAGGATTTTTCGACCGCTTTCGCCTGGAAAAGCGATGCGGCAAGCCGCTTGAGCTTCCTGGTGTTCCTGTTCGGTTTCGACATATTCCGGGCCTGTGCGATGCTGATGGTGTTTTATTCCGATCTGAGCATCGGGCAAATGCTGGCGGTATTCGGTTATCTCTGGTTTATGATGGCGCCGGTGCAGGAAATCCTGAGCATCCAATACGCCTTTTATGCCGCCAAAGCTGCATTAATCCGCATCAACCGGCTTAATGCGCTGAAACAGGAGCCGCATTACCCTCACCTTGAGAACCCGTTTTTAAATAAAAAAACCGTCTCCCTGCGCGTGGATAATCTGCATTTCAGCTACAGCGAGGAAAAGGTTCTCGGCGGCATCCAGTTAAAGATCAAAGCCGGCGAAAAAGTCGCGCTGGTTGGCGCCAGCGGCGGCGGCAAATCGACATTGATTCAAACCCTGATCGGCCTCTACCCGCCCGACAGCGGCCAAATTTATTTCGACGAGGTCGCCATCGACCGCATCGGCCTGGAAGTGGTCAGGGAAAATGTCGTCACCGTGCTGCAACATCCCGTCCTGTTCAACGACACCATCCGCGCCAACCTGACCCTGGGCAAACCGGCCAGCGATGCCGCATTATGGAATGCGTTGGCTATCGCGCAATTAACAGACACCGTTCAGGATTTGCCGCAAGGGCTGGACACCGTCGTCGGTAGGCAAGGCATGAGACTTTCCGGCGGCCAGCGGCAACGCATGGCCATTGCCAGAATGATCGTCGCCGATCCCAAAGTGGTGATACTGGACGAAGCCACCTCGGCGCTGGACAGCGAGACGGAGCACAAGCTGCATCAAGCCATGGCGGAATTTTTAACCGGCCGCACGACCATCATTATTGCCCATCGCCTGAGCGCCGTTAAACAGGCCGATCATGTTTACGTTTTTGAACAAGGCCAAATCTGCGAACATGGACAGCATGAAACCCTGCTCAGCCAAAAAGGCCTTTATGCAAAACTTTATGGCGAGTATCAGTGAGGCAGACGAAAGGCACAAGGCACAAGGCAAAAGGCACATAGAATAATAACTTCCTTAAGCCGCTTTTAACCTTGCACCTTTAACCTAATATCTATGACTGAAAACTACGATCTACACTGCCACTCTACCGCCTCCGACGGCGCATTATCGCCTACGGAATTAGTACAACGCGCCCATGAACACGGCGTTACCGCGCTGGCGTTGACCGATCACGATACCGTCGCGGGACTCGACGAAGCACAGACTGCGGCAACCGCGACAGGCATTAAATTAATATCCGGCATCGAGCTGTCCACCAGCTGGCAGAACAAATGTTTTCATATTGTCGGACTTGGCATTGATCCTGAGTATCCG
>JALNYY010000044.1:17749-28077 GCA_023229605.1 Methylobacter sp. | reverse complement strand
ATTAAGTATTTTTACCGGTTGGTCTTGATTGAAAAAAACCGGTGTTTTTTTAAACGCGGCATTGATGTCGTTTCTTTCGTAACGAACCTGTTGTCGGACGGTTTTTTCTGCCATAGCTTAAACTCCAGATACGATTGAATCTGAGCAATAGTAAAATCGCCACCACTCCGTATCATCACCTAAATACGTTTGCATCGTTCCCACGCCAAAGCACTACCGTAAATTCGACAATATTCCAAAAGAAGCAAAAGCCGTATTTTTGATCACGCCCGCGAAATCGACGAAGTTGACCCGGTTCCGCAATGCAACCATAATGCCGGCAGTCAGTCTGACTATTGAGTTTAAATATCATGCCTGCATTAACCATAAAAAACATTCCCGATGACGTTTACCGCACACTAAAACAAACTGCCGAAATCCACAGGCGCAGCATTAACAGTGCCTATGACTGCGAACTCGTTGCGTTGGCGAAACATAAAACGCCAAATGTCTGATTTAGAAGGAAAATCTATAGTTAACAAAGTTTCCGATGATTATCAAGCGTGGTAAACTAAAACAGGAGGTGGCGCTATGGCTGCTATTACATTTGATACATTAAAATATGCCAACAGGCTTAAGTCTGCCGGCGTTCCTGACAAACAAGCCGAGGCAGAGGCCGAAGCACTGTCAGAGGCGCTTGAGGTTAACCTAAAGGAATTGGTCACCAAGGAAGATTTACACCATGAAATTGAGTCCCTTCGACGAGAAATGCTCTCTGGTTTTATCCAAGTTGAGCAGCGGCTAGTCATTAAATTAGGCGGTCTAACGGCCTTGTCCATCGGCATTGTGGCTGCACTGGTTAAGCTGCTTTAAAACCAAGGGGTGCATCGCGCACCATTTACGAATGCGGAATAACCGGGCTACTCTAAAGTATTGATGGAAAGCAAGCATTGGACTCCAAATATCACAGATAGCGGAGTTCAAAGCTCGCTTTGCACTTTTAAACATACATATAGCTTCCACCATGCCGCCCCTACTTCAAATTCTCAATCAGCACATCGGCAAATTCGCTGCATTTGACTTCTGTCGCCCCGTCCATCAACCGGGCAAAATCATAGGTCACCCGTTTACTGGAGATGGCGGCATCCATCGCATTGATGATTGCGTCGGCAGCCTCTGTCCAGCCCATATAACGCAGCATCATTTCGCCGGACAGGATTAATGAACCGGGATTGACTTTATCAAGATTAGCGTATTTGGGCGCCGTCCCATGCGTGGCCTCAAATACAGCGGTGCCGGTTTGATAGTTGATGTTGCCGCCGGGAGCAATGCCGATTCCGCCGACTTGCGCCGCCAATGCATCGGATAAATAGTCGCCATTCAAATTCAAGGTAGCAATCACATCAAAGTCTTCCGGTCGGGTCAGGACTTGCTGCAAGGTAATATCCGCGATGCTGTCCTTAATTAAAATGCGTCCCTTTGCCAACGCTTCGGCCTGCACTTTGTTGGCCGCCGCTTCGCCAAACTCGGCGCGGGTTTTTTCCCAGTGCCCCCAGGTATAGACGTCCTCGGGATATTCGCGCTCCGCCAGCTCATAGGCCCATTTACGAAACGCGCCTTCGGTGAATTTCATGATATTACCCTTATGCACGATAGTCAGCGACTTGCGTTTATTGGTGATCGCATAATCGATAGCCGAACGAACCAAGCGTTCCGTGCCTTCCCGCGACACCGGCTTTACGCCTATGCCTGAAGATTCCGGAAAGCGGATTTTTGCGTATTGCTTGGGAAAATTCTCTTTTAACAGGTTTAGAAAAATCTTTACCTCATGGCTGCCTTGTTCAAACTCGATACCGGCGTAGATGTCTTCGGTATTTTCGCGGAAAATCACCATGTCAACGGCTCCGGGATTTTTTACCGGCGAGGGTACGCCCTTAAACCATCTGACCGGCCGCAAACACACATACATATCCAGCATTTGGCGCAAAGCCACATTGAGGGAACTGATACCGCCACCTACCGGCGTAGTCAACGGGCCTTTGATAGACACCAGATAATTTCTGCAGGCATCGACTGTTTCATCGGGAAGCCAGGTATCAAACATCCGGTTAGCTTTTTCTCCTGCGTAGATTTCCATCCAGTGAATTTTCTTTTGCCCTGAATAGGCGCTTGCAACAGCCGCATCCAAAACGCGAACGGTGGCGCGCCAAATATCCGGCCCGGTGCCGTCGCCCTCAATAAAAGGAATAATCGGATTGTCCGGCACGACAAGTTTGCCGTTTTGTAGGGTAATAGCGCTGCCTTGTGGGGGGGGATTGAGTGTAAGACTGGCCATAACAACTCCTTATACATAAATATCAGTGATGTTGCACGAGGTGGCGACGTCCCCATGGACTTTTTTCATCATAACAAAAGCACGGCGATTTGCACCATTTAACCACTGCAACTGGATAAAGACCTGCCTAAAGCACTATAATTCCCAAAACAATCTGTTTTTTAATCTATGGAGAAATGAATGCACGCAGTTACGTTGATAAAAGGTGATGGTATTGGCCCCTCAATAATGGATGAGGCTGTTAAAATTATTAACGCGTCCGGCGCAAAAATTCAGTGGGAAGAAGCGTATGCCGGTATGGCCGCTTTTGAAAAATTCGGCACGCCGTTGCCGGATGAAACCATGGAGTCAATAGACAAAACCCGCCTGGCATTTAAAGGTCCGTTGACTACAGGCGTCGGCGGTACCGGATTCAGAAGCATTAACGTGGCGTTGCGGCAAAAATACGATCTGTACGCCAATGTGCGCCCCGCCAAAAACTGGCCGGGCGTAAAAACCCGTTTTGATAATGTCGATATTGTCATCGTCCGGGAAAACACCGAGGGGCTTTATGCAGGACTCGAACATTACCTGACACCTAAAAAAGACATAGCGGAAAGCCTGGCCGTTGTAACAAGAGCCGGCTCGGAAAGAATCATCGAGTATGCTTTTAAATACGCCCAGGACAACCATCGTAAAAAAGTCACCGTTTGCCATAAAGCCAATATCTTAAAATACACCCAAGGCTTGTTTCTGGATGTCGCCAGGGAAATCGCCCCGAAATATCCCGATATTCAGTATGACGAAAAAATCATCGATGCCGCCTGCATGCACATGGTGATGGACCCGACCCAGTTCGATGTGATCGTCTGCACCAATATGTTCGGAGACATCCTGTCCGATTTGACCGCAGGCCTGGTAGGCGGACTGGGTTTGATTCCCGGCGCCAATATCGGCAATGATGCGGCATTGTTCGAAGCCGTCCACGGCAGCGCACCGGACATCACCGGGAAAAACCTGGCTAATCCTACCGCCGTTATCATGGCAGGCGTCATGATGCTGAATCATCTCGGCGAACACGATGCGGCGGATAAAATACAAAAAGCTGTGGAAAAAGTGGTTAACGAAGGCACGTTTGTTACGCCGGATTTGAATCCGCAATCGAAATGCGGAACGGTTGAAATGGGCGATGCTATTGTTAAGGCGATGGGATAATTTCTCGCCACCTGCAATACAGCCTGTTTCGCCCCGAGTAACGGCAGCCCATGAATGGGCATGTGACTGTATGAAACTGTTCAAACAAAAAACCCTTACTCGGGTTCCGAGTAAGGGTTTAATTTGCCGAGTCTTCTAAAATGGATTTCCTGACGGCGTATCCACCTTTTGCCTTAATGGTTAGCAGCGTATAACTGTTTGATTTCTTTATACCGATTCAGAGCATCGGCTAAAGACTCCTTAGCCAGTTGCAGCTCGTTTTTCTGGAGAGACGTACGCACTTGCTTCAATACATTGCTGGCTTGATTACGTTTTACATCAAGCACGTTATTGGCAATATCTTTTTGCAGTTGGCGAGCATCGGTAACCATATCTATAACAGCTTCATTGTCCACTCCATTGTTCAGAGCGGTGTTGGCCTCTTCTACTTTAGCCAGCGTATTATCGATCGCCGCTTTAACGGCTTCATATGACGGATTCGCCACGGCAAAAGCAGTTGATATCATCGCAGCCAGAATAAAAGAAACCAGAGTTTTTTTAAATGTGTTCATGGGATAAACCTCACAGTTGATAAACAGAATATTGATACGTAATGATTAAAATGGCCTTTTGCGGAGGAAAACTCATTAATCACTAAGTATGGATAAATTCTAGCAGATTTAGTTCTTATTAGAACTATTTTTGTTCTAATAAGAACTAAATTTCCATGAGGCCTACTTTTGCTGCCATAGCTGCCGCCCATCAACAGCTTATTAACTGTTATTTATCAATTAATTAATTGTTCTATTCGCAAGATTGATTAGGCGGCGACTCCGTTTTGTTGAAGCCAAGTAGAGCGCAGGTCTTGCCGAAAATGATCACCGCTGATTGGCTTCCGGCCGTTTTTTAAAGAAATTTCAAATAACGCCCCCTGATAATCTTTAATACATCATTACATTAAAAATCTTGAGGTTAACCCTGGTTAAGGCTATTCTTTGGTACTAATTAAAACAATTAAATTAAAAAAATGACTTCCACTTCAACATTCCCAACGGTGCTGCGTGAACTATTAAGAACACATCAAGCGTTTTTAGCCTACGCAGCGAGCCATGTTCACACGCTGGATCTGACGCTGCCGCAATACGACATCATCATCACCTTAGGCGATACGCCCGGTATGACCTTCAAAAAACTGGGTGAGAAAACATTAATTACCAAAGGAACCTTAACCGGCGTAATCAGCCGTCTGGAAGATAAAGGACTGGTGCAACGGGTAGCTTCAGACACGGACGGCCGCAGTCAGATTGTGCAGCTGACAGCGGCGGGTGAGGATGTGTACAAACGTACTTTTCCCGAGCATTTGGTATTCATTAACCGGATATTTGATGATTATTCCCCGGAGGATATAGTCAACCTTGGCGACACCCTGCGGCGGTTACACGATACTGTAACCGCATTGCGTAGCAGCGGAAGCGGAACGCCTGCCGATGAAACCGATGAGTAGACCGTAGAGAGAAATCATTTGTAAAGCGCTGAACTTGATCTGACAGTTTCAAAACATTTGCTTGGATTGAACCTGACACTGGCGGTCTCAGTTCGTCCATAAACTGCCTGTAGTGACTGGCAGCTTTATGGCGATGAATAATAGCAGAATGAAGTACGGTAAAGCTTGGGCGAAAACCTTTACTTTCGGAGGATAGACGAAAGTCCGGATGCCTATATAGGCTACCAACTTAAGCTGGAACACGTGTCAAGGCTTAACCGTTCGCCCTGAGCTTGTCGAAGGGTGGACGGTTAAGCCGGTCATGGTTCGACAAGGCTCTCCTGAGCGTAGCCGAAGGGCTCACCACGAACGGCTTAACCTTAGACTGTCTCGGCTTAAGTTGGTAGCCCCTATATATGATAAAAATATTATCCTCTGTACATGAAAAAAATAAAACCTTATAAACAGGTTCAATACAATTGCTACATCAAATCCAATATTTCAAACCATTTGGTATTGGTAAAATATTGATATTACCAGGAGACATTTTCTGAAACAATCCTTTTATGACCTAAATTATTCCGATTTAGAAACAGTTATAAATCAGAATAATTTAAAACACTCAGCGGCATCAGTTCTTTTTAATTGGCATTATAAGAAAAAAGAAAATACTCAATGCCTTGATAAAATCGCCAAAAGTTCATCAGCCTTTTTTCAAAATAATTTCGACTTTTCTTTACCCGGAATCGATACGGTTCATGAGTCAAAAGATCGCACAGTAAAATTTCTTTTCAAGCTTAAAGACCATCATAAAATCGAAACCGTCCTTATTCCGTTTCATAACAAATATTCTATTTGCCTTTCATCGCAGGTTGGCTGCGCAATGAATTGTTCATTTTGTTTTACCGGAAAACAAGGGCTTAAAAGAAATCTGACTACCAGTGAAATTATTGGTCAGTTTCTACAGGCCTGGCGTTGGTTAGCGGAAAACAGGCCTGGAGAAGAGAGAATTTTAAATATTGTTTTTATGGGACAAGGCGAACCTTTACATAACTTCGATGCCGTCAAAAAAGCGTGTGAAATATTTTTATCAAAACACGGAACTTCAATTGGTGTTCAAAAAATTACTATTTCAACGGCTGGTTATATTCCCGGACTTAAAAGATGGAGCCAGGAAATTCCTGGAGTGAACCTTGCGTTATCTCTTCATTCACCCTTTAAAGAAAAGAGGAATGAACTTATTCCCATTAATATGAAATATCCGCTAGATGAAGTGCTGGCAACTATTGACAAGATACCTTTAAATAAAAAGCAATTTATTACTTATGAATATATTCTGATAAAAGATTTTAATGATACTCCAGATGATGCTAATAAATTGGGAACGATACTGGCTGGTAAAAGTGCTTATATAAACTTAATTCCTTTTAACTCATTCCCAGGATCACATTACAATCGCCCGGATTTGGATAAAATTGAAAAGTTTAAAGAAGTTTTAGATACTTTTAAAATCCCGACTTTAATAAGAAGTGCTAAAGGCGATGATGTATTAGCAGCATGTGGACAACTCAATTCTAAAAATTAGAGCTATCAAGTGCCAGTGAATAGGGCCGGACCAAGTCAACAATATGTTTTCATGAAAAAAATACATAAAACCTGAAATTTAACCGATAAATCACCGGATAAGCCGGTGATTTTCATACTACCGCTCCATTGCTGCCAATCACCCCACCTGACTGAACGACAGCAATTTAGTCCTAATCCGCATCCAATTATCGACGCATTTGGGATATATTCAGAAAGGGGCGATTCTACAGGGCTCAAACTTATTGTAGCGAAACACGTTTAGTGGTATTTTGACTCAAAGATATTCAATCACTTGTAGGACGCACAAGTTGCACCTCTTTTCTTGCCCTTATGAACCTTAGCCAACCCCTTTACCAGCTTGCTTCAGACGCTATCGCGTCCCCGGCAGGCGAGGCTATCCGTTGCGCGGCGGCCAACTTTCGCTGGGAACATGCGGTCACGGATCAACGCGCCGCGGACTACAACGCTTATGTCGGCGATGTAGACACGCACAAAGACTGGAAGGCGGAGCACAAAGGTTATTTGGGCTCATACGTCCATGTTCCCAATGACTTACCGAGAAGCTCGGAATGCTTTATGCCCGCCAATGCCCAGGCGCATTTGAATGAGCAGTTGGACAACACTTATCTGTTGCGCCTGGAATCTATCGGGCATTTGTTCGACCATCCGTTGGTGTCTGAAGCCGCCAACAACTTTTGGCAGCGCTTCTTCAACTCACAAAAAGACCTAGGAAAAAACAGCTTGCCCGACAGCAGTGAGGCGTTGCGCACTGAGTTTGTGACGCAATGGAATGCGCAACGCATCCAGGCCCGCCCATTATTCGCTACCTTTCTCAACAATTTTGGCGGCGATTTGAAAGCATTGCTCAAGACCGACTGGCCTCATATCCTGCGCGACGGCTTGGGATTGACCCATTGGCCCAGCACGGCGGGCAAGCCGCTTCCGGTCGCTTTGATGTGCTACACCGTGGACGAGGTGCGCCAAGCACGGGCAATCGCCGCCAAAAAAGGGTCTGTTGCCAGCTTTAGCCGTCCCACGGTGCTGGACGCGGAAATGTCCCCCGCCTTTATCCCCGCGCCGCTGCTGCCCGGCGGTGAAAGTTACGGCTACACGCTGGATTTGGCGAGCGCCGGGATTCCTGACTCTTTTACCCCGGAACTGCTGACTTTCCCAATCGACTACCAGGCCAAACACATCAAGGCTCTGGGTTTTATTACCCGTGGCCATGCGCTTGAAGAAGATCAAGCGGTTCTTGCCGCCCGCAACCGCCATATACAAGGGCTGCAACGATTGCCCGGCTGCGGCGGCTTTGGCGAGGTGCTGGCATGAGTTGGCGGCAATGGGCCGACGAATTGCGCCAAGCGCCCCGGCAGGCGGTGGCGGACTTGCTGCGCGGCGCGGCGGACATCGGGCCTTTCGAGCGCGTAACGCCGCACGAATTTTTGCTGGCGGTGTTGCCGCTTAACAGCCGCAACGTGTCGCGCGTACTGCTGGGTGAACCGCTTTCCACCCCGGTTGAAACCGAGGCAAGCGCCGATTTGCCGGGCTATTTGGATGTTGGCTTGTCGGCGTGGCTGTCGGCGCAACGCGAAGCTCCCCAGCCTCCGGCAAGAAAACTCGGTGCTTACGCCGCTCAAGTCTGCGAAGCCCTGCAATGGCCGCTGTACTTTGCACTGCCGCAAACCCGCGCCGTGTTACAAGCCGACCGCGCCCAATGGCTCCAATGGTTGGGTTCGCTCACCCTCACCGCTTACCGAGACCCGGAGTACGACTACTGGCAGCTGCTGGCTTCCCGCCAGACCGACGACTCACTGCAATTCTTCTGGCAATCCTTTGTGGTTGAAGCAGGCCGCACCCGCTCCGCGCGTTACCTTAACTTAGGTTTGCTGGCCTTAGCCAAGCTGCCCTTGTCGGAAGACGACAGCCTACGCAACCTGCGGCTGCAAGTGCAAGCGCTGATTAACCGCTACCAACGCCGCAAAGGCTGGGGCGCACCGGCCCAGGAAGAACTGGCGCAAGCTTTGCGCGGCGTCATGGCGCGTAACCTCAGTATGGATATTGCGCACTATCGGGCATTCCTGGACGCCTTGCTCACCCCGCTGGGCGGCGACAAGACCGCATCGGTGCTGGCCTTGGTGGGGCTCGGTCAATCCGGGCAGCGTTACGCCGCCGCAATCCCCAGCAACAGCTACAAGCTCAAGCCGCCGCCCTTGGCCGATGTGGCCGACCAAGCTGTCCGCGATATGCGTCAATCCCGTAGCTTGGATCAAGCCTGGAAAGTCATCCGCCCGCTGCTCAGCACCCACGAAGACTACTTGCACAAGTCGGGCGATGCTTCTTCCTTCTTGCCTGCCTTGGACAAATGCGCCCGAGCGCTGTGCAAGAAATACGAGCTGCGCGACCCGGAAGTCCAAACCCGCCTGTTCCAGTGGATACACTTGGCCTTGCGCATGGATGCCGATGACCCCAGACGATGGATGCTGTGGGAGCTGGCCTTGCGCCAAGCCGGGCAGCCGCAACGGGCGCAATGGGTGTTGTGGGAGATGACGCGGCGCTTTCCAGACCACCTTCCCTGCCGTGTGGAACTGGCGCGTTTGCTGGCCGCATCCAATACCCCCGACGATCAAGCCCAAGCCCAGCGCCTGTTGCAGCAAGTGTTACAGCTCGACCCCGACAATGTGCATGCCCATTCCACCTTGGCCCAGTTGGCGATTCGCCGCAAGGACTGGACACAGGCGCTGGCCCATGCTCAACGGGGTTTGCAAATTGACCCAGATGATGAATCCTGCGCAGTGCTGCTGGCTACAGCCTATGCCCGGCGCAATGAACCGGGCGATTTGCAAACAGCCATCGACCATTTGCAGCGGTTTGTGACTCGCAACAAAGGGCAAGTGAATGCCGAAAGCTATCTGAGCAGACTGCTGCAACGTCAACAATTGGCGGCGCACGGTAAACTGTCGGCCTTCGAAGACGACGAACAAGCCGCCGACACTAACACCGCTCCAGCGGAAACCGACTCGGCTTGGCGCGCCTTTGCCGAATCGATTAACGCTTGGTCAAGCCTATCGGCCTCCGGGGATTCGTTAGCCCTCTACAGCGAAGATGCGGCCTTGGCCGACCGGGTGTTGCCTCTGCCGCAAGCCTTGCGGCAGGCCGTGGCGCGGCGGCAATGGGATGCCGATGTGCTTGACCTTTACGACGCCGCCACCCGGCAAGAATTTCCGCTGGAAACGCGGCTGTGGCGTTATTTGCAGAGCTTACAATCCACTTCGTCCAGTGAGCGCGATCACGCTAAACAGGCTGTGCAAGCTTGGCTTGACGCCGAAGCTCGCGCATCCGCGCAAGACAACCGAGCGTGGCTAACCTACTTGAATAAACGCTGGGAGGCCTTGAATGCCCCCACCGATACAGCGTTAGCGACTGGCAGCGAATGGCTCAAGGACTTGCTGGATCGCTATCAAGCTTTGCCCGCGCCTTTGTTCGCGTAAAACACTCGGGCTGAGGATTTACTGCCAAGTTGCCTTTTCCACAACAGGAAGATATTGAAGGGCCGGGTAGAGCAAAGCGTAACCCAGCAGATATTTTGAAATAACCGAGTTTCATCGCCATCGGCCAGCAATCGCCCGGAAGATTAAAAACGGCTCGCCAATGACCATTTCCGGTTGAAAGCGGCGGTCTCACTATATCACTGGCTATGCAACTTTTCCTGCAACCATACTTTTATAAGTGACTGGTAGGGGACATCCCGCGAATTAGCGGCGGCTTTGATCG
>JALNYY010000044.1:0-17739 GCA_023229605.1 Methylobacter sp. | reverse complement strand
TATAGTTTGCGGAATCATGCGTTTCCCAAAACGCCTGCTCTTCGGCTTCATTGGCAAATTTTGGAATTGTTTTAAGTTGTTTGCTCATAAATTTTGCGCTCCTTTCTGTGCATGTCTCTGGCTGATATAACCCGTATGCTCTCGCCGGCATTACGCAGGGTGAATGTAATATGCAACGTCCGAACTTCGTTTGTCTTTCCTAGTGCGTGAAAGCGGCATTCGCCTTGACTGTGTTTAGTGTCGTCAATTACAAGTAGTGGTTCATTGAAGAAAACCTGCTCTGCTTCAGCCTTGGCAATTGTCCGATCAAGTCCAGCGCTTTACAAATCAACTCCCTTGCCCCATTGCCCCGCATAAAATCGTTCATTCAGCGCTGCCCTGGAACGAGCGGCTAATTCTGTTTCCTTAAAATCGTCATCAAGCACATCCGCATCGGCCTGATAGCCGACGGCCATCATAGCCATCGGCCTGCAATCGCCCGGAAGATTAAAAACCTCGCGGGCTTTTTCAGCATCAAAACCGCCCATTTGATGTACGCACATTCCCATCGCAGTAGCCTGCAAGCACAAGCTGACGCCGGCAGCGCCGGTGTCGTACATCGCCCAGCGGTTAGGTTGGCCGTTATGATTGAAATTTTCCATTGCCGCAGCAAGTATCAACACCGGGGCGTTCTTGGCCCATCGCCGGTTCTTTTCAGCCAGGATTGAAAACGCATGCTGCCAGCCGGTTTCATCCGTGGCTTTATCGCACACCACAAACCGCCAAGGCTGGTCATTAAAACAAGACGGCGCCCAATGCGCGGCTTCCAGCAGCGCCAGCAAATCGTCATGGCTCACCGGTTTGTCCGCGTCAAAAGCCCTGGGACTCCAGCGCGCCTGGATAATATCGTGGATTTTTACTCGGGTTGTTGCCGGTTTTTGCTGCATGTTTGTCCCCTTATTCCGGTTAAATAAAAACTGCTTTACAGTGTTAAAACGCCGTCACGATAATCGCGAAACGCCTGTTCGATTTCTTCGCTGCTGTTCATCACAAACGGACCTGCTTGCACCACCGGTTCTTTTAACGGCAGCGCGGCTAACACCAGAAATTGTGCCGGCTGATCTTGCGTCGCCAACTGTATGTTATCGCCGTTTTGTAACTGCCCAAGTTGCCCGGCCCTTAAAACCTTGTCCGATGCGCCGATAGCCAGCTCGCCTTTGTACACATAGACCAAAACCGTATGCTCTGCGGCTATCGGTATATCCAGCTGTTGCTTGAGGCTTAACAATACATCGAAATACAACGGCTGTGTAGATACGCCTGTTACCGGGCCGGATATTTTCCCTGTTTCGGTCACATAGTCACCGGCGATGACCTTGAGGTAACCGCCGTCCGCCAATGCAACGCTAGGGATTTTTGCAGCGGCAAACTCCTGGTAATGCGGCGGCTTCATTTTTTCTTTGGCAGGCAGGTTAATCCATAGCTGAAAGCCGTGTAACAAGCCGTTTTCCTGTTCCGGCATTTCCGAATGAATAATGCCGTGCGCGGCAGTCATCCATTGCACATCGCCTGCCCTAAGATGCCCTTCATGCCCCAAATGATCGCGGTGCAACATTGCGCCTGCCAGCATATAAGTCACCGTTTCAAAACCGCGATGCGGATGATCGGGAAAGCCGCTAATGTAGTCCGTCGGCTCATCAGAACCAAACTCATCCAACAAGATAAACGGATCGAAGGCGTTTTTTTGTTGCTGACTGACGATACGTTTCAACTTAACACCGGCACCGTCCGAAGTATTTTGCCCTGTGATAACAGCCGCGAGTTGTCGTGTTTGCTTATTCATCTTTATCCTCCCACAGTTTTGCATCCAACAGATAGCGATCCAGCGAATACTGGCCGCCGCCGATAAATACCAATGCCGCGCTTGCCGACAATAAAGCCAGCGCATATTCGATGCCGTGCGTATCCAGGAAAAAGCCGTGTCCCCAATGCACCCAAAGCAGCGCTACCAGCATCGTAACAGCATTAATCGCCGCCGCCGTACGTGTCAACAAACCCAGAATTAACGCAACACCGCCAAAAAATTCAGCACTGCCCGCCAATAACGCCATAACAAAGCCCGGAGTCAAACCCACCGATGCCATCCATTGCCCGGTTCCTTCCAAACCGTAACCGCCAAACCACCCGAACAATTTTTGACTGCCATGCGCCGCCAGGATCAAACCGATAGGAACGCGCAGTATTACAGCTTCCCAACCCGCATCAGAAACCAGTGTTTTATTGATTAAATTTTTCATGATACCCTCTTAAATATTAAACAATTTGAAATGTCGAGATCATTATAGAATTGGCTGGAGGAATAAAAAGCGATAGATTTTGCTTAATAGATTCAAAATTTTTGAACAATAAATACGGACAAGCCGCATGAAATATCCTATCACCCTCGATGCGCTGGAAGTGCTGGATGCGATTGCCCGGAAAGGCAGTTTTGCCGCCGCGGCAAACGAATTGTATCGGGTTCCTTCGGCAATATCTTATACCGTGCAAAAACTGGAACAAGACCTGGATGTGGTCCTGTTTCGCAAGGAAGGCAGAAAAGCCGTATTGACCGAGGCCGGAAAAGTATTGCTCGAACAAGGCCGGGAAATTCTGGATGCAACCGAACGCCTGGCTATAGCCGCCAAAAAGACCCATAGCGGCTGGGAACCTGTGTTCAATATCGCGATAGATTCGATTTTAAGTTTCGACTTCATCTACCCGTTAATAGCCCGGTTTTACGAGCTGCTTCCGGATATTGAAATCAATATTTACGAGGAAGTGCTGGGCGGCGCACAAGAAGCCATAACCAGTAACCGGGCCGATCTGGTCATAGGCACTGGCGCTGCACCGGGCCAAGGCATTAAATACCAAAAGATCAGGCAGGTTGAATGGGTTTTCGCCGTTGCGCCGGGCCATGAACTGGCCCGCGCACCATTGCCGCTATCCCGGCAGCTGATTGAACAACACCGCTTTATCGTAGTCAGGGACTCATCCAGAAACCAAGCGCCGCAAAGCCGCCGCGTATTCAGCAAGCGTCCGGTATTGAGCGTTCCGTCGGTGGAAGAAAAAATACATGCCTTATGCTCGGGTTTGGGCGTCGGCTTTTTACCGGCGCACCGGATTCAGGAGTCGCTTGAACGAGGCCTGCTTATCGCGCTGCCGGTAGAAGATACAATAGCGACAGAGACCATGAACATGGCCTGGAAAACAACCAATAAAGGAAAAGTCTTACACTGGTTTATCGAGCAGCTGTCTCAGCATGATTTCACTTAAGTACTCATGAAAATCCGCCCAACAATTTACCCGCGTACGACCATATCCTCCATGCAACATTTCTTTCCGTCGTTGAAGCCCTTTCACGTTGTGAAATAGTCGCCCGACAAGAGGCGGGAACCGGACAAAATACGCTCTATCCGCACCAAGTCGGGATATACCGTGTAGAAAATCAAATACCGGCCAAAGGGCACAACGCGGATGCCTGCACCCAATTCATTGCGCAACGGTGCTGCTTCTGGAAACATGGCAATATTGCGGCAACGCTCACGGATTTCGCCAATAAACGACAATGCGCGGCGCGGATTGCCGCGGGCAATGTAATCAGCGATTTCTTCAAGATCGAGTTCGGCGAAGGTCGAAAAAATACATTTCATGAAGTATCAAGCTTGCGAGTCGACCATGGCCTGATACTTAGCCTCAAGACGTGTAAAAACATCCTCGGCGAGCAGATCAGAGCTATTAACACCCTCGCGTATTTTTGCCCGGTATTCTTCAATCTCGACTTCCCGCAGTCGCTCCCGTCCTTCAAGCTCGCGCAATGCATCGCGCACAACCTCGCTTGCACTGGCGTAGCGTCCGCTTTCGATCTGCTGACGGATGAACTTTTCAAAGTGGTCGCCTATGGCGTAACTGGATGGCATGGCAATAACTCCCCTGGATAGACTACTTTCAATGTTATCAATTCTTGATAGCTCATACAATGATAAAGTCTGTCCACCAATTTCAACTACCCTCCGGCTTTTTCGCCTGCCGATTCCTTTCAATAATCCTCTGAATCATCTCATCGGCTCCGTCCAGCTGATGATCGTAGACTCCGGTTTTATAGGCTGACTCCGGCGTAGTGGTTAAAGGCTCCAGGACTGAGCGGCCGGGACGGCTGGTATCGATCCGAACCACCGCCGACAACCCGGGCCGCAAAGGATTAGCCTGCAACTCCTCGGCCCGCAAACCTATCCGTACCGGCACCCGCTCGACGATATGGATATAGTTGCCGGTGGCGTTATCCGGCGGCAACAGGCCGAACACGCTGCCGGTGCCCGCGCCCAGTCCCTGCACTTCGCCATGATAAACCACGTCGGAACCGTACAGGTCGACAGTGATCTCCACCGGTTGGCCGGGCTGCACATCGGCCAGCTCGTTTTCCAGGAAATTGGCCTCTATCCATAAATAATCCAGCGGCACGATAGCCAGCAGCGGCATCTCCGGGCGCACCTGCTCGCCGGGCTGGATGCTGCGTTTGGCGACGAAACCCGAGACCGGCGCGACAATCTGCTGCCGGGCATTATCCAGATAAGCCTGTTTCAACGCGGCGACCGCCTGCAACACTTTCGGGTTATCGGCTGCGCTGGTGTTCTGGATCAGCGCCTCCGAGCCTCCCAATTCGGCGCGGATCTGGCGGACATCGGCTTCCAGCTCTCGGACCTGGAACTCGCTGTCCTCAATCTGCTGAGCCGATACCGCTCCATCGGCGGCCACGCTGCTATAGCGGGCCAAATCGCGTCGGCTGCGATTCAGCATCGCCTCCTTGGCGGCCAGTTTTTGGCGCAGCGTGTCGGCCTGGCTGAACAGCGTTTCGATCTGCCGGACGCTATCCGCCAGATCGGCTTCGGCACGCTCCAGCGCAACTTGCGCCTGCAAGCCGTCGAGGCGCACCAGCACATCGCCTTGATGCACATACTGGGTGTTATCGACCCGCACATCCACCACCGTGCCGCTGGTTTGCGCCTTCAAAGGCGCTTGGTTGCCGATGACATAAGCATCGTTGGTGACCACAAAACGGCCGGAAAAATTCCACCAGTAAAGCAGGTAAATCAATCCGATCAGTAACGCCGCCACAGTCACCAGCAACAGCCGGTAACCGCGGTACTGCCTGCGCTGATGAAAGCCGAAATGGCGCTGTGGTTTGGTTTGGGTATTAGTCATGGTTGGCCTACCTTGCCCGCATTAATTAGGGTTGTGTTTTCGTAGCCGCCGCCCAGCGCTTCGATCAATCCGACTGCGGCCAGTAAATGAGCGGTGCGCAGTTCACTGGCGGTCAGCCGCTGCCGGATCAGCGCCGCTTCGGCGTCGATAATGCCGTCGCGGCTGCTGAGACCGGCCTGATAACGTTTTCCGGCCAGCGTTGATTCGGCCTCGGCGGCTTCCAGCGCGCGTTCCTGGGCGGCATCGTGTTCCAGGGTTTGCCGCCATTCGGCCAGACTGTCGGCAACCTGTTGCACAGCTACCAGCAACGTCTCGTTGTAGCTTTCGACGGCGGCATCGTAAGCCCCCTGCTGATTCTTCAATTCGGCCTCCAGCCGTCCGCCTTCGAAAATCGGCAGGGTAATCGTTGGCCCCATCCCGTAAGCCACGCTGGCTCCGTTGGACAAGAACAAATCCTTCAGGTTGAGGCTGCGCAAACCGGCAAAGCCGACCAAATTGACGTCAGGATAGAAATTGGTTTTCGCCACTTTTATCAATTGGGCGGCCGCCTCGACCCGCCACAGAGCCGCCGCCACATCCGGGCGATGCGCGAGCAGGCCCAACGCTATCGCTTCCGGCTCCGGCAAATGTCCGGCAACCTTATTTTCGGCCACATGAATGGTTTTGCCCCAATCCGGCCCCTGCCCGACCAGCGCCGCCAGCCGGTTGCGCAATATCTGCGCCTGGTTGCGCACGCTGGTTTCGCGCTGCCGCGCCGCCTCCAGCTGCTGCTTGTCCGCATAAACCGAATCCTGGCTGGTTAATCCGCGTTGCCAGCGCAGCTCGGCCAGTTGCAGTTTTTCCCCGGCTTGCTCAGTCAGACCATGAGCCAGTTCGATGTCTTCCTCGGACGAGCACAGACGGATATAACTGCGGGCGATGGCAGTGCTCAGCATCAGCCGCGCCATCGCCAATTCCGAAGCCTGAGCCTTCTCTTTGCCCAACGCCGATTCCAGCGCGGCTTTATCTTTACCCCACAGATCGAGGTGATAACGAAATACCGCAGGATCGATGTATGCGCCGGTAAACGTTTTACCGCCGTTGGGGCCGTAAAAATCGGTTTCTGAAAAACGGCGTTGGTGAAATTCGACACTGGCATTGATGCTGGGCAGCATCTCGGCGGCCTGATAATCGGCCACCGCCTCCGCTTGAGTTAGGCGTGCCGCCGCCGCGCGCAGACTTGGGCTGCCTTGCAGCGCGGTTTCCATCAACCGGTTCAGCTCGGCGTTATGGAATTCCCGCCACCACTGCGTCTTGGGCCATTCCCGGACGATTCTTTCGGCTTGGGCATCGCTTTTCAGGGATTGGCTCAAGCTGGGCATGTCCAGCAGTTTGGCCGGAATTCCATCCTCAGGAAGCAGCGCACAGCTATTCAGCAGCGACAGGCTTCCCGCCAACAAGATTATTTTGTTAAGCCGGCTCATGATTACGGCTCCTCCATCAAATCTTCCAAGGCCGCCTGACGATTGTCGTCTTTTGGCAGCGCCGCCGGTTTAGGCCCGACCGGATGAGCAAGCCAGACCGCCGCAGCCAAGCCCGCGAACAGCCAGGCAGCCAGCCGGAAGGTATCGTCCAGACCGAGAATCGCAGCATGCTGACCTGCCACTGCCGCCAATTTGACGGTGGCCAACTGACCGTGCAGACCGGCGGCATTCAAGCGGGCTATGGTCTCTATGTCCCAGCCGTCGTGCAGTGAAAAGCTTTCGATCAACCGGCTTTGATGGAAGGCAGTGCGCCGCTCCCAAAATACGCCTAATAACGGCGAGGCGGCACTGCCGCCCAGCACCCGCAGCATCCCGCCCAGTTCCACCGCCTGGGTTTGCCGTCTCGGCGTCAGGCCGGACAGAAACAGCGTGGTCAGCGGCACGAACAAGCCGCCCAGACAAAATCCCTCCAACACTTGCGCCCACAACGGCTGCGTAAACCAGCCGCCGCGCCCGAAAAAATCGTAACTGCTGATCCAGCCGCAGTACACCGCAAACAGCAGCATGTTTAAACTGACCAGCAGGCGGGCGTCGAAACGATGCACAATCCGGTGCATCACACCGGCCATAGGCTTGGCCAAAAACACCAGCGGCAGTAACACGCTGCCTGCCAGAAACGAGGTATAACCGGCCACCGCCTGCAAGCGCACCAGCAACACCGACAACAGGCCGTACATCAACATAAAGCTTACGCTGAGCATGATGCTGCCGATCGCGAAATTGCGCCTGGCGAGCAGCCGCAAGTCGAGCAGCGGCGAGCGTTCCGCCAGTTCCCAGACTATGAAGTAGGCCAGCATCAGCAAACCGGCCAGCGCCACGCCGATCAACTGAGTCGAGTTGTACCAGTCCGCATCCTGGCCCTGGTTCAGCACGGTCTGCAAACAAACCAGCGCGGCGGCCAGCAGCAGGAAGCCCACGCCATCGAACGGCATTTTCCGCTGCGGCGATTGCCTATCGAACAGCAAAGCCCAAACCAGCGCCGCCGCCAGCAACGGCAACGGCACATTCAGGTAGAACAGCCAGCGCCAGCCCAAATGATCGGCTATCCAGCCGCCGGCTGCGGGCCCCAGCGTAAACGGGCTCAGCGCGGCGATGCTCCACAATGACACCGCGAAGGATTTGGATGATTCCGGGTATTCGCGCATCAGCAGGGTTTGCGACAGCGGGATGGTCAAGCCGCCGAAAAAGCCTTGCAGCGCCCGGCCCGACAAAAACCAGAACAAATCGCCGGTAACAGCGCACAGCAGCGAGGCCAGCGTCATCGCGACCATCGCCAGCAGATACAGGCGGACTTCTCCGACAGCGTCGGCCAACCAGGAGCTGACCGGCAAAGCCAAGGCCAGACAGATGAAATAATAGGTCTGCATCCAGCCGGCATGGCTGGGGCTTACCCCCAGATCGCCGGTGGCATGCAGGCTGACCGAAGCAAACGCGCCGGTATTGAACAACACCAGGATGTTGCCCATCAGCAAGCCGAAGTTAAGGAAGAAAAACTGTACGCCGGACAGTGTGCGCTTACCGATCTGGGCGTTAAGGCTGTCGTGGGTTAATGTCGCCCAGGCGGCGCGGGCATTTTTATCGGTTGAGGTCATGGCTTTGGAGTCTCCTTGACTCGCAAGTACGGGATGTTACCCGTATAAGGCAAGTGCCGTGCCGGAGATGACCACCGCAACTAGATATAGTTAAATCATAGACTTAGAAAAACGAATGATAGAATACCGAACGCGGCCCAAACATTAAGTCACTATATATCGCGTAATTAACGAAATATCGTCACTAAACCCTGATCGCCGGTTTCGAGTAGCCGAAATCGGCCACTTTGCGACACTCACGAAGCTGACTTAGGAACAGGCACAAAATAACTTGAGCAAGTTGCCAATAGCCTGCACTCCACCAAAACTTACGGCGCGAGTTGTTCAAGTTATTTCATGCTCATTCCTTAATTTCTTGAATATGCCGCTCCAACATAGGCGCACACAAGACTGGGAACAAGGTTCCGGTATCTCTGATTAGCTTTTTACAAAGCATTGCCCTACGACTTGCTGCACCAAGCGGGCGATTTCTGCGATAAGCACGCCGCGAGCACTGGTCTTTCGCCAAACCAGGCCTATGGTGCGGCTGGGCGTCGGCGGTTGAAAAGGCAGGTAGCAAATGCCCGCTTCTTCGCGGACGGCAATCCGAGGCATAAAAGTGATGCCGGTGCCGGCACGGACCATTTGCCGTAAGGTTTCCAGGCTGGTAGCCCGAAAATCCTGTTCTTCATCGGCGCCTGCGGCTTGACATACTTGCAGCGCCTGTCCCCGCAGGCAATGGCCTTCATCGAGCAGCAATAACGCCTGCCCCGCCAAGTCGCTTTGTTCAACGACTGTTTTGGCGGCTAGCGGGTGATCGGCGGCGACTGCCAGCAGAAACTCGTCTTCGAATAGTGTCGCCGTTGCCAGAAAATCCTCATCAACCGGCAAGGCCAGCAATGCTGCATCGATTTGGCCGCTTCTGAGTTGCTGCAGCAATTGCTCGGTTTTTTCTTCGATCAGAATCAGGCGGATTCGAGGCAGAGCCTGCTTAATTTCCGGAACCAACTTTGGGAATAGGTAAGTGGCCAGTGTTGGAAATGCACCCAGACGCAAATTGCCGGCCATGGGATCCTGTGCCGTCGCGGCAAGCTCCTTGATGCAGTCGACTTCTTTCAATACCCGCCGCGCCGAAGCAATGATCTGTTCACCCAATTCGGTCGGCAGCACTTTTTTATTGGTGCGTTCAAACAGCTGTATGCCGAGTTCATCTTCCAATTTCTTGATTTGCGTGCTCAAGGTTGGCTGACTGATAAAACAGCGCTCTGCCGCTAGGCTGAAACTGCGCAGGTCGGCGACGGCAATCAAATAGTGCAAGTCTCTAAGATTCATTGCTGCTCAATGATAGCTTTTAGCTATCGATATTATATAAACAATCGATTATACATTGAGTCTCCGCGTAACTAGACTACACCTGCCCTGAACAAGACGCTTTCCGTTCAGGATGAATAAAACCCACGCCATGAACCAAGTAACGATAAAGGCGTGACGCGCACGTAAATAACAGGAGAATCCAAATGACCACCACCGTACCGAATGTAGTATTCAAAACCCGAGTCCGCGATGAGAGTATCGGCGGCGACAATCCGTTTCGCTGGCAGGATATAAGCAGCAACGATATTTTCAAAGGCAAAACCATCGTGATTTTTGCGTTGCCCGGCGCTTTTACCCCAACTTGCTCCAGCACTCATCTACCCGGCTACGAAGCCAAGTATCAGGACATCATCGGCCAAGGCGTGGACGAAGTGTACTGCCTGAGCGTCAACGATGCCTTCGCCATGTTTCAATGGGGCAAACATTTAGGCGTCCAGCACGTCAAGCTGTTGCCGGACGGCAATGGCGACTTTACCCGCGGCATGGGCATGTTGGTCAAAAAGGAGAATCTCGGTTTTGGTTATCGTTCCTGGCGCTATTCGATGCTGGTCGAGGACGGCAAGATCGTCAAAATGTTCAGCGAACCGGGGCAAGCCGACAACCATCCGGAAGACCCGTTCGAAGTCAGCGATGCCGATACCATGCTCGCATATTTGAAACAACGTTAACCCCTGCACGACCGGGTGTGCGATAGCCCGGTCCAGCCCCACTCAAAGGAGAGAAATGCCATGACTGACTACGATGTCGATTTGTTTGTAATTGGCGCCGGTTCCGGCGGCGTGCGCGCGGCGCGCATGGCCGCGGGACTGGGTGTTAAGGTCGCGATTGCCGAAAACCGGCATTTCGGCGGCACCTGCGTCAACGTCGGCTGTGTGCCGAAAAAGCTGTTCGTCTACGCCTCGCATTTTCGCGATGATTTTGCCGCCGCCCAAGGCTTTGGCTGGTCGATTGCTGATCCGCAATTCAATTGGTCGCAGTTATTGGCGCAGAAAAACCGGGAAATCGACCGTCTACAAGGGGTTTACCAGGACTTGCTGAATAATTCCGGGGTGCTGGTGATTAAAGGTCCGGCCCGTTTAGTGGATGCGCATACTGTGGCGGTCGGCGAACAGGTGTACCGCTGCGAACGCATTCTGATAGCCACCGGCGGCCGGCCTTGGGTGCCCGCTATTCCGGGCAGGGAATGGGTCGCCACTTCCAACGAAATGTTTGCGCTGGATAAGCTGCCGGAACGGCTATTGATTGTCGGCGGCGGCTATATCGCGGTGGAATTTGCCGGCATAATGCACGGTCTCGGGGTTAAAACCACGCTTTGCTATCGCGGGAATCAGCTATTACGCGGGTTTGATGACGATATCCGGGCGTTTATTGCTCAGGAAATGCGTAAAAAAGGTATCGATATCCGCTTAAACACCCAAATCAGCGGCATTGAAAAAACCGATCAAGGTTTGAGCGCGCGCACCGGCCACGAACAATCCATTACCGCCGATCTTATATTGTATGCCACGGGCAGGAAGCCCAATACCGCGGATTTAGGCCTGGAATCCCTGGGCGTGGCGCTGGATGTCAACGGGGCGATCAAGGTTAACCAGCACTATCAAACCAATATTCCGTCTATCTATGCACTGGGCGACGTGACCAACCGTTTCAATCTGACGCCTGTTGCAACAGCTGAAGCCATGGCGCTGGTCAACCGGCTATACACCGACCAGGCCACCCCGGTCGATTACGACAACATCCCCACTGCGGTATTCAGCCGGCCGAATATCGGTACCGTGGGCTTGACCGAAGCGGAAGCTGGAAAACGTCACCCGGAAATCGATATTTATAAATCCGTGTTTACGCCGATGAAACACACCTTGTCAGGTCTCGGCGAAAAGTCGCTGATGAAAATGGTGGTTGATCGCGGCAGCGGCAAAGTGCTGGGGGTGCATATGGTCGGAGCCGATGCCGGCGAAATCATCCAGGGCATGGCGATTGCAATCAGAGCGGGAGCGACGAAAGCGACTTTCGATTCGACCATCGGCATTCACCCGACCGCTGCCGAGGAATTTGTGACGATGCGCAAGCCTGTGGACGGATAAGAGTCATTTATTAATAATTCTTGTCCCTTCGGAGGGTAGTTTAGGTAATGATTGGTTGATCATCTCCACCAAAATTGCGGGCTTTACATTTTTGACAGCTTTAAATTTTTAAAGATGTCGTATCATAATTATTTTCAAGTTGTTTTGCCGTAACAGGTCGACTATAAAAATAGCCTTGCAACAAATTGCATTTTTGAGTTTTAAGAAAGGCCAATTGCTCCTCTGTTTCTACGCCTTCGGCCGTAACGCTTAGCTTAAGTTCATGGGCTAGCGCGATAATCGCCCGCACCAGAGTCATACTGCCTGAGTCGCTCGGAATATTCTGGACAAAAGAGCGATCGATCTTAACATTATGCACCGGAAATCTTCGAAGGTAAGTCAAGCTGGAATAGCCGGTACCGAAATCATCAATACTGAGCCGCACCTCCATCTCATGCAGTTGCTGTAAAATATGAAGGGTTTTCTCCGGATCTTGCATAACCGCCGACTCGGTGATTTCGAGTTCCAGCGAAGAAGGCTTGAGACCGGTCTCGGTCAGTACTGCTTTAATGGATTCAAACAAATCATGCTCAAGAAATTGACGAGGCGACAAGTTCACCGCTACCTGAGTGAAAGGCCCATCGTTTTCTTGCCAGGCCTTGACTTGCAGACAAGCTGTGCGCAACACCCAAATTCCGATTGGAACGATTAACCCGGTTTCTTCCGCTACCGCAATAAACCGGTCAGGATTAACAAGCCCCCAGTCAGGATGTTGCCACCTTACCAACGCTTCGACGCTAACCGCGCGGCCGCTGGTTGAGTCTATCTGAGGTTGATAGTGCAGCAATAGCTCATTATTTATTAACGCATGACGTAAGCCTCTCTCGATGGTCATGCGCTCAAGCGATCTTTTCGTCATTTCCGCAGTATAAAACTGATAGTTATTCTTGCCGCGGTCCTTAGCCAGATACATAGCGGTATCGGCGTGCGTCAACAGAATTTGACTGTTATCCCCATCGTCTGGGTAAATACTGATCCCGACACTGGCGGTTATTACAATGTCGTTGCCTTCGATGGTAAACGGTTGTTTAAGCCTATCGATGGTCTTTTGCGCTATCCTGGCAACATCGTCAATAATATTGATATCGCTCAGAAGGACAATAAACTCATCTCCACCCAGCCGCGCCAAAATATCCTGAGTACGAACAGACGCTTTTAACCGCATACTTATCTCTTGCAATAACAAATCACCAAACCTGTGCCCCAAGGTATCATTGATCAACTTAAAGCGATCCAGATCGAGAAGCATCAAAGCCAATTTGGTTTCATAGCGCTGGGCTGAGGCTAAGGTCTGGGTAAATCGATTATGGAATTGCAAGCGATTCAGGAGTCCGGTTAACGGATCGTGGTTAGCGATATAGACCAATTGCTGCTCGGCGGACTTACGGTCGGTTATGTCCTGAATTTGGATAATGAAATACTGCGGCTCGTTAGCAGCGTTGCGTACCAAAGATACGCTTAGCAGGGTCCAGACCCTTTTACCAACAATTTTGTGATAGCACTTCACCTCTATTTGAAACGACGGCAGCTCGTTGGCTAATAATTGGTGCAGATGGCTCTCAAGCACATTGTTGTGTTCGTCGTCATGAGCGATCATGTGCAGATTGGACTTCAACAACTCTTCCTCTGAGTAGCCGAATATTTTGCAGAGCGGACTGTTAACTTGTAAAAAACAACCGTCTACGGCTACCAAAGCCATACCAATGGCGGCAAGATCGAACGCACTATGGAAGCGCTCTTCGCTTTCACGAAGCAAATTTTCCATTTGGCGACGCGCCGTGATGTCACGAAACACTAATACTGCGCCTAGCAACGCCTCGTTTTCATCAAGGATAGGAGCCGCTCCCTGATCGATAGGAAGTTCCTCACCGGATTTGGTGACAAGTAACGCGGCGTGATCCATGTAGGTAACGGCGTGACTGCTTAACGTCTTATGGATCGGGTTTTCAAGGGTCATGCGATTCGTCTCTGTCAACAGTGGCATCATTTCGCTAATAGCTGTTCCTTTGGCTTCTTCCTGTAGCCACCCTGTTGTTTCCTCTGCTACTGGATTCATAAACTGGACTTTACCTTCGACGTCTGTTGCAATGACCGCATCGCTAATACATTGCAACGTTTTAGCAAACCATTGCTCGCTATCTTTAAGCTTTCTTTCCAGCTGATTCTTATACAGCGCAACTTCAATGGAGGCATGTAATTCATCGGGGCGAAATGGCTTGATTAAATAGCCGTAAGCGCCTGTGGCTTTTGCGCGCATCACGGTCGCCGGATCGCTGTAAGCGGTGAGAAAAATCACCGGAATATGCAAGGATTCGGTTATCGCTTGAGCCGCGCTGATACCGTCCATTTTCCCTTTTAGCACAATGTCCATAATCACCAGATCGGGTACATGCTGTGTTGCCAGAGTAATGGCTTGTCCCCCCGAAAAAGCAGTCGCGACTACTTCGTAGCCGAAACCTTCCAATTGGCTGCGGATATCCATTGCAATAATGCCTTCGTCCTCAACAATCATAATCTTACTGGCTAACATGGTTTGATCTTCCTGTTTAAAATGTTTTGGCAAAGCGCAAGGAAAACGCAGACCCATTTGTCCGATCCAGAGTCATCTGCCCCATGAGTTGATTAGTCAATGTGGAGACTAACTGTAATCCCAATGAGTCGCTTTTATTGAAATCCAGGCCGGTTGGAAAACCGACTCCGTTATCAGTGATCTCAAGAATAAACTCAGCCTGATCTTGAGTGAAGGTGACGCCTATTTCGCCATGCCGATCATCAGGAAAGGCATGTTTAAGCGCGTTGGACAGAAGTTCATTGATGATAAGTCCGCAGGGAATCGCCGTATCGACATCTAGAAAAACATCGTCGATTCTCATGCTTAACTTAACCTTGTCTTGATGACTTCCATAGCCGAACAACAAATGATCTACCAAGCTATGAATATAGCCATTGAAATCAATACGTGCTAAATCCTTCGATTGGTAGAGTTTCTCATGTAATAACGCCATGGCTTTGATACGGTCAGCGCTCTGCTTAAGCAGATCTACAGTCTCTTCATTTTTGACATTCCTGGCTTGGAGGTTAATCAGGCTTGATACAACCTGGAGGTTGTTTTTTACCCGATGATAAACTTCCTTAAGCAACATCTCTTTCTCATTGAGGGCTTGTTTCAGTTTGTCATTAGCGTTCTTGCGCTCAGTAATGTCAACGATGGAACTTAGGACAATTATGCCGTTCTCGTCATCGATGAGGCCGAGACCTATCTCAACGGGAAATTCAGTTCCATTTTTACGTAACCCGTAGAGGTCTCGTCCGGCTCCCATAGGCCTGGATACGGGGGACACAAGGTAGCCTTGGCGAAAACCAATATGCGCCTTGCGATAGCGTTCCGGCACTAACATTTCAACTGGCTGCCCAATTAATTCAGTGCGTGAGTAACCGAAAGAGATCTCCGTTTGCAAATTGACCATCAGGATCATTCCTGACTCATTTACCATAACTATTGCGTTAGGGGCCGCTTCCACCGCTTGACGAAACCGATGCTCAAGGCGCTTACGTTCGGTGATGTCGACAATGGAACTGAGGACTATTATGCCGTCCTCGTCATCGATGAAGCTTAAGCCTATTTCAACGGGGAATTCAGTGCCGTCTTTTCGTAACCCGTAGAGCTCTCGTCCTGCTCCCATAGGTCTGGACACAGGGGATGCGAAATAGGCTTGGCGAAAACCAATATGCGCGCTTCGAAAACGTTCCGGCACTAACATTTCAACCGACTGCCCAATTAATTCAGTGCTTGAATAACCGAAAGAGGTCACTGTTTGCAGATTGACCAGCAGGATTATTCCCGACTCATTTGCCATAACTAGAGCGTTAGGCGCTGACTCAACCGCCTGTCGAAACAAATGCTCCCGACGCTCACGCTGTGAAATATCTATGTGTATCATAACAATATAATTCCCGGTTCTGCTTAGTTAGTTCTGTTGTCAGTCAGTCCCGTACCAAGGAGTGTCAGGTAGTTTTGTCCAAATGCAAATGTTTGCGTATCGCGTTCAATCTGACGGCAATTAACCCCTTAACTTACAAGGACTTCCCCCCCCCTGTGCCGCATTGAGTTGTACTCTTTGTCTATTCCTCAGTCAATAATTTAAACGGTATGCTACTGATGCTGCGGAAACTTTTCGACTGTCCGCTTTTCGTGGGTATGGTGCCATTCGGAAATCTGGCTTCAGTGACTCTTGTGGGTCGAGGTCGGCCTTTCGCGAATACCGCCGTTCGGCCCAGGCCGTGTCAAAACGTAAAAATACGCCAAACTGATCCAGCAAACCCCATTGGCGCTTGGCCAATGCGAGTACAGTCGGACTGTAGAAAGCAGTTTATTGAGTTGAGTCAGAATAGATATTTTAAAATGTATTTCTTTAAGAATCGACTATTGAGGGTTTAATATATCCTGGATTACAAAACGAGAGCATTCCTCATGCTCTCATTGCCTGCATCAATGGATTGATCCCCCCGCCTGTTTGAGATTGTACGGGGGTACATGCAAGCTTATTTCTGTACTGACATGATCAACGGCTGTCCCGAAGGGCAACGATATTCATCTTTATCCGCCACATAAATGAATTTACTCTTGTCGAAGAGTCCCTTAGCCTTATTGTTGGACTAAACACGTTCAGAATACCAGGCAAAGCATCCCAGGCTGGCACTGGTGGCTTGATTTGAAGGGGCACAACGGATGTGCCCCCCACCTGTAAATGATATTTGGATTTCGCCAAGCGAACCGGAGCGGAATAATTTCCCCGTACCGGTGCATGAATTTCAAACCGGTCATCGGCAAATTCCTAGCAAAGCCTCTCAATGAAATATTAATGACACATTGGTCTCATAACATATGCAAACCCATTTTGGCACCATCGGCTTGATCCCAGGATATATGGATGAATTTTCCCTCGCTTTTGCTGTTTGATCTCGGCGGTGTATTAATTGAAAGCTCCGTATTCGAGAGTTTGAGCCGCTTACTGCCCGAGCCTCTTGATCGTACAGCCATTAAAGAGCAATGGCTGTTTTCGCCCTCAGTCCAGCGATTCGAACGCGGGGAAATATCATCCTGCGAGTTTGCCGAAAGTTTCATTGCTGAATGGGGGCTTCGGATTACGCCTCAAGTCTTCATTAAGGAATTTGCATCCTGGCCTAGAGAATTCTTTCCCGGTGCGCTCGAGACGATCCATCATTTGCGAAAAACTTACCAGGTAGGATGCCTGAGTAATTCGAATCCATTGCACTGGGAACGGTTCCGAGGGTTGGAGGATGATTTCGATATTGCCCTATTTTCGCACTTGCTCGGAGCCATCAAACCGGACCCCGAAATATTTACGTTAGCGCTGGACAAATGTGATGTTGATCCCGCCGAAGTCTATTTCTTCGATGATTGTTCGGCCAATGTCGATACCGCGCAAAGCCTTGGCATAACCGCGTTTCACGTTGATGGCTTTCAATCGCTCCAGGATGTCTTACTCAGTCAGGGGCTGCTTTCCAATACAGTCGAACGATGATTCAATAAATGTCAACACTCTTCCCTTCCTCATTAAGATTTTTTTGATCGAGACCGCTCATATTGTAATATCGGCTTTCGGCCAGAAGCAGCCAGTCATGGATGTGTCAAAGGGGATAGAACGCGCAAGTCTTGCTTGTCGTAATGTTTCAATATTGGATGGCGCTGCCAGCGGTATATTTATAAGACATCAGATCCTCGGTACGTGAAATTTTTACAGAATCACGCCAGGCCTTTTTTTCAAAAATTCGATTTATTAACTGATGTTACGCACGGATGGTATTTCTCCCGTTTGCCGCGCCGAGCACCGGAGCTTTTATCGAGAACAGCCCGGTTAGGGGCGCGGCAGGGATGCCGCGCGTCAGCAGAGGGGCAGGAGCCCCTTC
>JALNYY010000043.1 GCA_023229605.1 Methylobacter sp. | reverse complement strand
CCCGCGCATCGACGTCACCACCCGCATCAGCGGTTTTTTCCGCGACGCATTCCCGCAACTGATCGATTTGATTGACGATGCGGTCAATGCGGTCATTGCGCTGGACGAACCGCTGTCGCAAAACTTTGTGCGCAAGCACTATCTTGCCGAGCTGGGCGAATGGATAGGCCAAGGCCTGACCGAAGATGAAGCCTCGCAACGCGCCGCCTTCCGTATCTTCGGTGCAAAGCCCGGCAGTTACGGCGCGGGCATCTTGCCGCTGATCCAGGAAAAAAACTGGCAAGCCGATGCCGATTTTGCCGAAGCCTACGTCAACTGGGGCGGCTATGCCTATGGCTGCAGCCAACAGGGCGATGACCAGCGCGATGCGTTCCGTACCCGTCTGTCCGGTGTCCAGGTCGCGTTGCATAATCAGGATAACCGCGAGCACGATATTTTCGACAGCGACGATTACCTGCAATTTCACGGCGGCATGATCGCCACGATCAGGGCCTTGACCGGATCGCAGCCGCGCAAGTATTTCGGCAATAGCCACGACCCGTCACGGGCGCAAGTGCGCGACCTGAAAGAAGAGACCCTGCGGGTGTTCCGCTCGCGCGTAGTCAACCCCAAATGGCTGGACAGCATCCGCCGTCACGGCTACAAAGGCGGACTGGAGCTGACCGCAACCGTCGATTATTTATTCGGCTACGACGCCACTGCACAGGTGATGGACGACTGGATGTACGAGCAAGTCGCCGAAACTTACGCGATGGACCCGGAGATGCAACGCTTCCTGGAACAAGCCAACCCCTGGGCGCAAAACGCCATTGCCGAACGCCTGCTGGAAGCCGCCGGCCGTGGCATGTGGGCAGAACCGAAGCAACAGACGCTGGACGCATTACAGGCTTTATACCTGCATAGCGAAACCCTGCTGGAGGCGCGCGGCGAGACACCGCGCGGTGCATGATGCACCACGCGACCTTCCCTTTTTCGGACATCGTCGAACAAACCCAGCTCAAGACCGCGTTACTGCTGTGCGCGGTCGATCCGTCCTTGGGCGGCGTACTGATCCGCGGCGACAAAGGCACCGCAAAAAGCACGGCGGCACGGGCGCTGACCGACATCCTGCCGTTGATCGAACGGGTTGCCGGTTGCGCGTTCAACTGCGCTCCAAATATGCCCTATCAACACTGCGAAACCTGTAATCCAGTGGGAGCGGCTTTAGCCGCGATTATCGAGACTGAAGTCTCTCCCACCATAAATTCATACCCACAACCCGTCCCTTTCGTCACCCTGCCGCTGGGCGCCACCGAAGACCGCGTGATCGGCACCCTGGATTTGGAGCAGGCGCTTAAAGGCGGATCGCGCGTGTTCAAGCCCGGCCTGCTGGCTGCGGCGCACCGGGGCATACTCTATATCGACGAAGTCAACCTGCTGCCGGACCATCTGGTCGATGTGCTGCTGGATGCGGCGGCCATGGGCGTCAATGCGGTGCAGCGGGAAGGCTTGTCGGTCACTCACCCTGCCCGCTTCACGCTGATCGGCACGATGAACCTTGAAGAAGGCGATTTGCGCCCGCAACTGTTGGATCGCTTCGGATTGATGGTGGAAGTGACCGCGCCGCGCGACAAGGTTTTACGCTCCGAAGTCGTGCGCCGACGCATCGCCTACGAGGCCAATCCTAGCGCTTATGCCGCCGCCTGGATGCATGAGCAACAAGAATTGCGCCACCAACTGGCTACAGCGCAGCAGTTGCTGCCGGAAGTATTGCTCGATGATGCAATGCTCGACTTGATCAGCCATTTATGCTGCGAATTCGAGGTAGCCAGTCTTCGCGCCGACATCGTCATGCACAAGGCCGCGCGGGCATTGGCGGCGCTCGAAGGACGGTCGCAGGTAACGCCGCAAGACGTGCGCGGCGCGGCGGAACTGGTGCTGCCGCACCGGCGCAGGCGCAAGCCGTTCGAGCAACCGGGGCTGGATCAAGACCAGCTCGATGAGCTTATGCAACAGGCTCAGCAGCCGCCGGATCAAGGCGAATCCGCCGCTGAAGACACCGAGCAGGAAAACGCTGAACATAACGGCGAGTCGGAAGACCAACAACAAGTCTTCGCCGCCGCGTCCGCCGGTAATGTACGGAAAATAGACGTCGATACAGTTGCCAACCGCTACGCATCCGGCAAGCGCAGCACCGCCCAAGATGCGCCGCGCGGCCGCGTGGTTCGGGCCGTACCCGACCAGAATCCAAGCAGCCTGGCGGTCGGCGCGACCTTGCGTAGCGCCGCGCTTCGCGGTTCTGACGGTTTCCAGATAACCAAAAACGACCTGCACCAGCAAATCCGTACCGGCAAAAACGCCAACCTGATTTTGTTCGTCGTCGATGCCTCCGGCTCGATGGCTGCGCAACGGCGCATGGAAGCGGTCAAAGGCGCGGTGTTGTCGCTGCTGACCGATGCCTACCAGCAGCGTGACGAAGTCGCCGTGATCAGCTTTCGCGGCGAATCCGCACAGTTATTGCTGCCGCCCACCCGCAGCGTCGATCTTGCCGAACAGAACCTGCGCGAACTGCCTACCGGCGGACGGACGCCCTTGCCGCATGCCTTATCTGTAGCGCTGGAAACCTTGAAAAAAACCGGAATGCCGCCTTTGCTGGTACTGCTTAGCGACGGCAAGGCCAATGTTGCGTTGAACGATGGCAACGACCCTTGGCAGGAAAGTTTGAGATTTGCAGAATTACTGGCGGAACGAGGCGTGCCTGCCCTGGTGCTTGATACCGAAACCGGCTATTTGCGCTTGGGGAAAGCTCGTCAATTGGCAGAAGCGTTGGGTGCAGAGTGCCTGACGCTGGAAGAATTATCGGCGGAAAACTTGGCGCTTACGGTACGTGGGTGTATTAAATGAGGATGAGATTACGCTGGTTCCCAAGCTCCGGCTTGGGAACCCAGTGCGCGAAGCTCTCGGCAATTGCTCCATGCATTGCTCTACCTCCTCCATCCATGGAGTCGTAGCTTCGCGAGACAGGAAGCTGGAGCTTCCAAGGCTGCATTCCCAAGCTGGAGCTTGGGAACGAGCGTACCCTAAAATTTTTTGTGCTTTTCGTGGACAGAAACACCAATTAATAAGGAACAATTATGATTATCTGCATAGGCGCAGGCCCCGGCGACGTGGCTTACCTGACCCAGCGCGGCGCGGAACTGATCCGCAATGCCGACGTGGTGGCCGGATTCGATGCCGTCATTAACGTCATCCAAAGCCTGATTCCCGCTACCGCGCAAACCGTGTTAATGAACTATCGCGACCAAACCGAACAATTGGCGAAAGTCGCGGCTGAGCACCATGCAGGCAAGAACTGCGTCGTGGTGTTCATGGGCGACATCCACTTCAGCGGCTTCCAGTATCTGGAACGAGTCGAGCGCGCTTGCGGCCATCCGGTCGAAACCGTGCCGGGCATCTCTTCGGCGCAGATTCTTGCGTCGCGCGCCAAGGTCTGTTTCGACGAAACGACGTTTATCACGTTCCACCGCCGCGGCGATTTAACCCCGTTCAAGCGGCATCTGGTGCATGTGCTGCAAGACCAGCGCAATGCGATTGTTATTCCCTGCCCTTGGGACGCCGCGCGCTCATTCATGCCGCGCCATATCGCCGCTTACCTGTTGGAGCAAGGCATCTCGCCCGATCACCCGACCGAGGTTTGGGAAAACCTGACCCGCTCGGAAGCGGAATGGCACGGCACGCTCGCCGACTGCGCGACACAGGAATTCAGCGACATGAGCATCATGCTGATCCGCACCCGCAGCCCCATGTCCAGCCAGATCGAACCCGCAACGGAGCAGTTACCGGATGCAGGCTGAAACAAACCAACAATTCGGCATCGTTATCGCCGGTCACGGCAGCCGCGATGCCGACGGCATACGGGAATTCGAGCAGCTGGTTGAACTGGTCAGGGAGCGCGCTCCTCAGCACACAGTCAGCCACGGCTACCTGGAATTCGCCGCCCCGACTATCGACCAGGCGATTGCAGATCAACTCAACACTGAAGCCAAACAAGTCGTCATGGTGCCCGGCATTTTACTGGCAGCGACTCATGCCAAAAACGACATGCCCAGCGAACTGCTGACTTTCGCGCGCGAACATCCGGACATCGACTTTCATTTCGGTGCGCCGATGGGTTTGCATCCGCTGTTGCTGCAAGTGGTTCAGCAACGCATCGTCGAGGCCGAAGCGACATCGTCCAAAACCGTCCGCAGAGACGACACCTGTCTGGTGCTGGTCGGCCGCGGCACTACCGATCCCGACGCCAACGGCGAAGTCGCCAAGTTCGCGCGGATGATCGAGGAAGGCATGGGCTTTGGCGCTTCTTTTGTCTGTTACTCTGGCACGGCCAAGCCGCTGGTCGCCGACGGCCTGCGCAATGCTGCGAAACTGGGCTGCGCACGGCTGATCGTGGTGCCGTTTTTCCTGTTCGACGGTATTTTGGTCAAGCGTATTTACGATGCGGCCGATGCGTTGCAGCAACGCGAATCCGAACTGGAGGTGCTTAAAGCCGGTTATCTCGGCGTGCATCCGAACGTCGCCGATGTGCTGATTGCCAGAGCGCAAGAAGCCGTCGAAGGCCGTGCGGAGATGAATTGCTCGCTGTGCAAATACCGCGTGCAGATCGTCGGCTTTGAACAACAGGTCGGGGAGCCCCAGCGCCCGCATCATCTTCAGGTGCGCGGCTTATTTGAAAAAACCTCTGTCGATCAGGTAACAGCATTTGCCCCTTATGCGCCGCATCCGATAGAAGCCGAAAGTTTCCGTATCATCGCCGCCGGGCGCGACTGGTCGGCCTTTCCCGAGGCGCATTTGACCGTGCTGCAACGCTTGGTGCATACCAGCGGCGATTTTAATGCGGTCGATGACATTTACTTTTCGGCGGGCGCTGTCGAAACCGGCATCCGCGCCCTGCTCCGCTGCAAGCTGGTGGTGACTGACGTGACCATGGTGCAGACCGGCCTAAAACGGGCGCTGCTCGAACAGCTCGGCATCGAAACCTGGTGCGGGGTGCATGATCATGAAACAGCGCTGATGGCGCAGACACAGGGCATCACCCGATCCGCGGCCGGAATACGGCGCGCTTTTGAAAAGTTCGGCAACGACATCATTTTGTCGATAGGCGATGCGCCGACCGCGATCATGGAGGCTGTGCGCTTGATCCGCGAACACGGCTGGCGGCCGCAGCTGGTGATAGGCCTGCCGGTCGGCTTTGTCGGCACCCGCGAGTCGAAAGCGGAGTTGAAACGCTGCCTGCAAGTGCCGCGCATTACCAATACAGGCACTCGCGGCGGTTCGCCTTGGGCGGCGACAGTAGTCAACGGCTTGATGATCGATGCGATGAACCAGCTTGCAGAGTATGGATCGGACGGAGCTTAAGGAGTTCAACCTTAATGTACTCGCAGCGAACGGTTTACGGCGCGGTCGCACCACGGGCAGCTGCGCCACGGCGGCGGTTAAAGCCGCGCTTTATCTGCTGCTGCACGGCGAGCATCGCACCCAGATACAGATAACGCTGCCTGACAACGCCCATTACCTGACCGTACCGATACAAGACAGCCGCTGGCTAAACGGACATACGGTACGCGCCGAAGTGCTAAAAGACGGCGGCGATGACCCGGATAACACGCACGGGGCGACCCTCTTTGCAGAGGTAAGCAGGAACGACACAGGACAGATACGTTTTTTTGCCGGCGTCGGCGTCGGCACCGCGACCCAGCCCGGCTTGCGCGTAGCGGTAGGAGAACCGGCAATCAACCCGACGCCCCGGCAGATGATGCGGCAGGCGGTCGCCGAAGTATCCGGTAATAAGGATCAAGGCTTCGACCTGACCATAGGCTGTATAAACGGCGAGGCAATTGCCAGAAAGACCTTCAACCCGAAACTGGGCATAGTCGGCGGTATCTCTATACTCGGCACTTCGGGCATCGTCGAGCCCTTGTCGCTGGCGTCATGGATAGCCTCGATTGAGGTCTATGTGCGTGTCGCACTCGGTAATGATGCAACCAGCATCGCGTTGCTTCCAGGCAAAATCGGCCGCGCCTATGCCAAAGAGATGCTGGGACTGCCCGAACAGCGCTCGGTGCAGATCGCCAATTTTCTTGGCGATGCGCTCGACTTTACGCAGCAGGCATTGGTTGAACAGCAGCGTGACCTAGATGTGTTGTGGCTGCTGGGGCACCCCGGCAAACTGGCCAAGGTGCTCGACAGCGTATGGGACACGCACTCCAGCAAGAGCGACATGGCTATGGGCGTGATCGCCCGGATAGCGGCGGAACGAGGGTTTGCCAGCCGTCTGGTGCAGGAACTGGAACAGGCGAACACAGTGGAAGCGGCGACGGAAAGATTAAAAAACGAGCCCGCCGCACAGGCGTTGTGGATAGACATTGAGCAACGCATTGCCGCACTGGTTCAGACCAAAGTGCCTGCCGTGAAAAAGGTTGAAGTACGGCTATTTAATTTACAAGGTGAGAGCTTGGGAGAAGTATGAGTCAATTAGGTACATTCTACGGCATAGGCGTAGGGCCTGGACCTGCGGGCTATATTCCGCTGGCGGCGGTCGAGGCCTTGCAACAGGCCGACATCGTCTATGCGCCCCGTGCGCATAGTTCGGAAACGTCGGTCGCGCTGCAATGCTTGGCAGGCATAGACATCGCTCAGGATCGAATACGGGAAATCGAATTCACGATGGACCCCGACCGTACCGTATTGAGCGAGCATTACGCGCAATTGGCCGAAACCATAGCCGTCGTACTGCGCACAGGCCGCAATGTGGCTTACCTGACCATAGGCGACAGCCTGACCTATTCCACTTACGGCTATATATTGGCCGCCTTGCGGGAATATCTGCCGGATTTGCCGCACCGCACCTTCCCCGGCATCACCAGCTATGCGGCAGCCGCATCGGCTATGGGCTGGCCGCTGGGCGTAGGCAAGGAGCGCACCTTGATCCTGCCCTGCCCGGAAGATGCGGCTGCGCTGCGGCAGGACATCGAAAGCCACGACATCGTGGTGCTGATGAAGATCGGCGCGCGCCTGCCCTGGGTGCTGGCTCTGCTCCGTGAAATGGGCATCGCCGAGCACTGCGCTTTTGCCCGCCGGATCGGCTTGGCCGACGAAATGCTGGCCGACGATGTCAGCGATTTATGCGCCACCTCGGCGATGGGCTATCTCGCCACTTTATTAATACGCAAAACACCCAGAGAGAGAAGACACGCATGAAAGTTTACTTTATCGGCGCAGGCCCCGGCGCTTCCGATCTGATCACCTTGCGCGGCGCGAATATTCTAGGCCGGGTCAGCATGGTGCTTTACGCAGGCTCCCTGGTGCCTACCGACATGCTGCAGCATTGCCGTCCCGATGCCGAACTGATCGACACCGCCACGCTCGACCTTGACCAGCAGGAAGCCTGCTACCGCCGCGCCCTGGCAACCGGTTGCGACGTGGCCCGCCTGCATTCCGGCGACCCCGCCATTTACGGCGCGACCGCCGAACAAATGCGCAGGCTCGATGCGCTGGGCATCGACTATGAAATCGTGCCGGGCGTATCCTCGTTCACCTCGGCGGCGGCAGCCATCAAAGCCGAACTGACCAAGCCGGAAGTGTCTCAAACGGTTATCCTGACCCGTGTTTCGGGACGCGCCTCCGCCGTGCCGGAACTGGAATCGATTGCGCGGCTGGCCGAGCACCAAGCGACGATGTGCATTTTCCTGTCCGGTCCGCATTTGAAAAAAATAGTCGCCGACCTGCGCCTGCATTACCCGGACGACACGCCGGTGGCGCTGATCTATAAGGCGACTTGGCCTGAAGAGCGCTCTTACCAGGGCACTTTGGGCACAATACTTAAGGAAACCAAAAAAGCCGAGTGGAATCTGACCACGATGTTATTGGTCGGCAAAGCTTTGGGACGCGGCGAGCAAATCGAATCCAGCCTTTATTCGAAAGATTTCACGCATATCTTCCGCGTTGTGGACAAGAAAAAGTCGCCATCGACATCAACTTAAAATATTTCACCATGAAGGCACGAAGAACACGACGGTTTACGCTAAAACACAAATACCCGCTACGTCATTCCGGCAGGGATACACATCAGGCTATCCTGCCTGACGCCCTTCGGGTCAATGCAAATCTGTTCCAGACAGATTTGTGCCGGAATCCGGAGGCCTGGGATGGCAAAACTCTGCGCGCTCCATGGCCGGTATGACTGATTGCGGCATCTGGCTGGTGCGGCCGGAAAGCGAAGACTTGGCTTTAGCCCTGCAAGAGCGTCTTGGCGGCGTTTTGCATCGGCCCTGGCTCGATACATCCACCAGCCAGAAACAACAGTTTTCCGCCGCCTACCGGCAGCATGCGCAATGGATCATGATAGCCGCCGGCGGCATTGCGGTACGCTTTCTCGACGGTTTGGCGCAGGACAAACATAGCGACCCGGCCGTCGTGGTGCTGGACGAGGCGGGACGATTCGCAGTGTCGCTGCTGGCCGGTCATGAAGGCGGCGCCAACCGTCTGGCCTACCGCGTCGCCAATGCAATCGGTGCGGTGCCGGTCATCACTACGGCGACCGAAGCCTTGAAGCCTTTGGTCGTCGGCATCGGTTGCCGTAAAGGCGTCACTGCCGGACAAATCTCCGCCGCTGTAAAACTGGCATTGGGCGAGCGGCAGTTAAACGAAGTGCGCGAAATAGCCACCATCGACTTGAAGGCGAACGAGCCGGGCTTGCTGGAGTTTTGCCGGCAACACGATTTGCCGCTACGCGTATTGGCAAGCGCAACTGTGGCGGCGCGGCTCTGGGTAACTAAAGCCTCGGACTGGGTGCAGCAGAATGTAGGATTGCCCGGCGTATGCGAGCCCTGCGCGCTGATTGCCAGCAGCCGCGGTAAATTGATCGTACCGAAAACGGCCTTAAACGGGGTGGCTGTGGCCGTGGTTGAAGATAATATGTAGGGCACGCATGGCTCGCCCTATTCATCTGTTGAACCTAAAACACGCAGTTGAGTATTCCAAAATTCCGTTCGTCCTGAGCTTGTCGAAGGGTGGGCGGGATTTTGGAATGCTCAACAAATAGGTAGGGGTGTGAAAGCCATTCATGCTTCGACAGGCTCAGCACGAACGGATTTCACACAAGGCAGTTCACCACTTGCTTTGCCCAATATGAAAAACAAATATTACAGAATAATAATCAGTGGATAAAAGAATGAAAGGTGTATTGAATTTGGTTTCGGTCGGACCGGGATTTAGCGATTTGATCGTCCCGCGGGCCGAAGCGGCGTTGCGGGACAGCGATGTGATCGTGGCTTATGACCTGTATTTGCGCTGGATTGAGCCATGGATAACCGGCAAGGAAATCCATACGCCGCCACTGACCCAGGAACGCGAGCGCGCTTTGCTGGCAATCGAAAAAGCCCGTAGCGGCGCTAAAGTTGCGCTGATTTCCAGCGGCGACATCGGCATTTATGCGATGGCGGCGCTGGCTTTCGATGAAATGCGCGAAGATGACGACTATGAAGTCAACGTGATACCCGGCATTACTTCCGCCAATGCCTGCGCCTCGCTATTGGGCTCGCCGCTGTCGCACGACTTTGCCACGCTGAGCCTGTCCGACCTGCTATGCCCCTGGGACTGGATAGAGCAGCGCGGGCGGCATATCGCCCAGGCCGACCTCGCCTGTGTGTTGTATAACGTGCAAAGCGCCGGCCGCCAGGAAGGCGTGTACCGGATACTCAATATCATGCTGGAATCGAAAACTCCGAAGACATTGTGCGGCGTGATACACAATGCCTATCGGCCCGGCCAGAAAGTCAGCATTCACCATCTGGAGGACTTGCTGTCCTTACAGTTCGATATGCTGACCACGATCGTAATCGGCAACCGTTTTACCCAGCGCAAACGCGGCTTTATTTTTACGCCGCGCGGCTACAATAACTGGGAGGATGCGCCGGCCGAACAGCCGGTTGCGGCTGAACCGCCCCAGCATGCATTATGGGTCTTTTCCGGCACCAGCGACGGCAACCGACTTGCCAACGAATTGGCAGAGCAAGGCTATCCGGTCGTAGTATCGGCCGCGACCGAATACGGCGGCGAGGTTGCGGCCCGGCATTGTTCGGGCGTGTCGGTCTGGGCCGGGCATCAGGGCGTTGAAGCGCAAAAACAGGCGCTAAGCCAAAATCAGGCGCGGGCGATTGTCGATGCAACGCATCCTTACGCCAACCTGATCTCGGATCAACTGATGGGCTTGTCGCAAAGCTTGAATATTCCGTATCTGCGTTTTGAGCGCCCCAGCTCTTTTGCAGCAGATAGCGGCATTGAATGCGAGTCCACAGAGCAAGCCGCCAATCAAGCCATTGCCCTCGGATCACGCATTTTCCTGACTACCGGCTCAAAGGATTTGGCTACCTTTCTCCAAGCACCGGGCGCCGCCGAACGCGAATGGTTTGTACGGATGACGCCTGAGCCTGAATTCATCCAACGGGCAATCGACCTAGGCGTACCGCGCAGCCATATTTGCGCAATGCAAGGGCCTTTTTCTGAAGCTTTCAACACAGCCTTGTGGCGGGATTTGAAAATCGATTGCATCATCACCAAGGATTCTGGCGATGCCGGCGGCTATCAAGCCAAAGTGGCCGCAACACAGGCGCTGAATATCCCGTTGCTGGTCATCAAGCGCCCGAAGCTTGAATACCCGTTCATCACCTCAACTTTCGATGCCGTATTGCGGCAGTTACAAGCATGGCATATCAACAGCTGATTCCGGTCACCATCGTTACCGGTTTTCTCGGTTCCGGCAAAACCACCTTGCTAAGCAGCCTGATTAAAACCCGGCAAAGCCGCCGCCTTGCGTTGTTGATCAATGAGTTCGGCGAAGTTTCGATCGACGGCGCGCTGATTAACGGCTGCGTTGGTGGTGATAAACATGTGCGGATTCATGATTTCCCTTACGGCCTGATAGCCTACGGCGACGACGAGCACTTTATCCCGACCATGCAGGCGATCGCCGAGCGCCGGGCCAATGTCGACCATGTGTTGATAGAGACTTCGGGACTCGCACTGCCTACAGCGGTCATGGAGCTATTGCAATCACCCGAACTGGCCGGAGATTTCATCCTCGATGCGACGCTGGCCGTGGTGGATACGCCGTTGCTGCTGTCCGACCAGTTCGACCGCGAGCAATGCCCTGACAGCCCGCATGCGGCCGTTGCCGATTCGGTCGCGACCCTGTTTGAGCAGCAACTCGAATATGCCGATGTGGTGGTGTTGAACAAAATCGACGCACTGGATGAGGATGCTTTGCTGCTCGCGGAACAGCGGGTTCGCGACCGCGCGCCGAACGTGCGTTTTCTTGAGCTCGCTTACAACGCGCAGCTCGACATCCGGCTCGCCCTGGGCCTGCGCTTGCACCAGCCGACCTTTACTGCGGCGCATAACCACCGTTTTACGCCGATGCCCGGGTCCGGCACACCAACATTGGCCAGCCACGTCAGGCTGAACGGCCACGCCCATTCCGGTCTGGCGGGCCACAGTCACGGACTGGCAACGCACAAGCATTTCCACGAACAGGACCCGGGCTGGCTGTCGTTCGTGCTGCGCAGCGCAGAGCCGCAGCAGCCGGAAACGCTGAAGCAGGCGTTGATCGAAACGGCTAAAACGGAACCGTTGTTACGTTGCAAAGGTTTTATCGTGCTTGCCGATCAGACCGTTCTGGTGCAAGGCGTACGCACTCGAGTGGCGATAAGTTCCGATGCTGCCAAACAATCCGCAAAAGAATCGGAACTGGTGTTTATCGGTTATCACCTGAACCGTAATACGGTCGCGGCGCTGTTATACAACTTGACGGGGACTGTCTGGAAATGACCGGCAGAAACTTAGCCGCCGCTCATTTTACGTTTGGAGTGCAGGCCTCCTCTCGTTCCCACGCCTGCCCTGAGCTTTGTCGAAGGGCGCTGCGTGGGAACGAGACAACTTGACGGGAAACATCTGGAAATGTCCGCTCTAAAAACTCACTGCCCAACCCTGTTCATCACCGCGCCCGGATCCAACCACGGCAAGACCACGATCACCGCCGCGCTGGCCCGCTATCATGTCGAGCAAGGCCGCAAAGTCCGCGTATTTAAATCCGGCCCCGATTTTCTCGATCCGATGATACTCGAACGCGCTTGCGGCTTGCCGGTGTACCAGCTCGACCTTTGGATGATCGGTGAAGCCGAATGCAGGCGACTGCTGTATGAAGCCGCGCTGGAAGCGGATTTGATCCTGATAGAAGGCGTCATGGGCTTGTTCGATGGCGATCCTTGCAGCGCCGATATTGCCGAATTATTCTCGGTGCCGGTGCTGGCGGCGATCGATGCAACCGGCTCCGCCCAAACGCTCGGCGCTATTGCCTACGGGCTTGCCAACTATCGGCCTAATCTATTATTCGCCGGTGTTTTAGCCAACAACGTCGCCAGCCCGCGCCATGACGAAATGATCCTGCAAGGCATGCCGGCCGGTCTGCATTACTTCGGCGGGATACCGCGCGATAACCGGTTTGTATTGCCCGAGCGCCACCTGGGTTTGGTTCAAGCCGAAGAAGTGCTCGATCTCGAATCCCGGATGTCGGCCGCAGCAACGGCAATTGCGGCAACAGGGCTGGCCCACTTGCCGGAAGCCGTCGAATTTGCAATGCCCGATGTTAAGACTAAGCCGCAGCTGCTTGCCGGTATCCGCATCGGCATTGCCCGCGACACCGCGTTTTCATTCATTTACGCCGCCAACCTGGATCTGCTGCGGGCGATGGGAGCGACGCTGGTTTTCTTTTCGCCGCTTGCCGATGAGGCGCTGCCGGATGTTGACAGCATTTACCTGCCGGGCGGTTATCCCGAACTGCACTTGCAAACGCTGCAGAATAATCGGGCGATGAAGTCAGCATTGCAAACGCATTTTCAGCAAGGCAAACCGATATACGCCGAATGCGGGGGCATGTTGTATTTGCTGGAATCATTGACGGATAAAGCCGGTTTGCGCGGTGAGATGGTCGGCCTGCTGCCCGGCCACGCGGTCATGCAAAACCGGTTAAAAGGCTTGGGCTATCAATCCGCGCCGATGCCCGGCGGACTGTTACGCAGCCATACTTTCCACCATTCCCTGATTGAAACGCCGGTTGCCCCTGCCGCCTTCGGCGAGCGCGTACAAAACACTTCAGAGGGGGAGGCCATTTATCAGCAAAACCGGTTAATTGCCAGTTACCTGCACTGCTATTTTGCTTCAAACCCCAGTGCCGCCGCGCAACTGTTTTTACGTTGAGATGATCCCTATGCCCGAGCATCAGGACACAGGGATTTGGAACAGGCTTTAGTCGTCCGAACCTGGGTTTGATGCTTCCTTAATCTGTTTTCTATTAAACTCCTTTTTAATTTTAGTAAATTGAGACAGCTGTGCTTCAACCCGGCCGTTAAACGATTCCGGCGGGTAAACGCCTTGCTCGTTAACAACGCCAGCCTCCATTCCGGTCAGCAACTCAAGCGCCTCATCCACGGTTGTTACGGCGTAAATACTGAATTGGCCGGATTGAGCGGCATGCACCACATCCCAACGCAGCATCAAGTGCTTAATGTTAGTGGCGGGAATGATCACGCCCTGAGTGCCGGTTAAACCTTTTTGGGCGCAAATATCGAAGAACCCTTCTATTTTTTCATTAACCCCGCCTATCGGCTGAACATTGCCCAGCTGATTGACCGAACCGGTTATCGCCAGATCCTGCCGTAACGGAACCTGGGCAATCGACGATAAGATAGTGCAAAGTTCGGCCAGGGAAGCGCTGTCGCCCTCAACATGTCCATAGGACTGCTCGAATACCAGACTGGCCGCTACCGAGAACGGCGTTGTCCGGGAATAGCGGGAGGCGATAAAACTCGATAAGATCAACACGCCTTTTGAATGAATAGCGCCGCCTAATTCGGTTTCGCGCTCGATATCCACCACTTTGCCGCTGCCTAAGCGGGTGGTTGCGGTGATCCGGGAAGGTTGCCCGAAACTGAATTCGCCCAGCTGCAATACCGAAAGGCCGTTGACCTGACCGATAACCCGGCCTTCCGTGTCAATTAATACCGTACCCCGGTGTATATTCTCATACAGCTTTTCCCTGAGTTTATCCAGCCGGTGAGTTTTATGGTCAATGGCTTGTTGCACATCGATATTGACAATCTGCTCGTGCCCGTTATTGTCGGCCCAATAGTCCGATTCCGTTAACAAGTCCGTGATACTGCGCAAATGGGTCAGCAGTTTTTCCGCATCGCCGACCATCCTGGAGCTGTGCTCTATAATCCTGGCGACTGCATTTTGGCTTAGCGGACGTAATTTCTCGCGGCGAGCGATCGTCGCCAGCAATCGGGCGTAGTCGTTAACGCTGTCTTCCCTGGAAACCGATTCGTCAAAATCGGCCGCGATTTTAAAAAGGTCGTGAAATTCAGGATCGTACTGGCTCAGCAGATAATAAATCAGTGGCTCGCCCATCAGGATAAGCTTTAAATTAAGCGGGATCGGTTCAGGCTCCAGAGAAGTTGCGCTGATCAGGCTGAGCGCCCGTTCCAGCGATTCAATACGGATTTCGCCGGATTGCAGGGTTCTTTTAAGCGTATCCCAGGCATAAGGTTGGAACAGCAGTTTCCTGGCATCTATAATCAGGTAGCCGCCATTGGCCTTATGCAATGCACCGGGTTTGATCATCGTGAAATCGGTAACCAGCGACCCCATGTAAGCCTGATGATCGATACGGCCGACAAGATTGCTGTAATTAGGATGGTCTTCGTAAATGACCGGCGCCGATTTTTTGCCGCTAAAATCCACCATCAAGTTAACGTAATAGCGTTTAAACGGATTGGATTCCTGCTGCAGTTCCATGAAAGGAAACATTTTTTCGCTACGCGGAAGAAAATCCAGAACATGCTCGACAATATCTTTTTGAACTGCATTCAGGTAACCGAGAACAGCCTCCTGCTTGGCATATTTTTCGATCAGATCGTCTATGGAATGATTGACGGCCTGCTCGGCAACTTCACGGTTAAGCGCTTGAAGTTTGCGTTTGGTTTCCTTGCGCCAGATCGGAAAGTTTTTCAGCAATTTTGCCAGTCGTTCCTGCAAGTCAAAAATGGTTTTTTGTATTTCATGCTGTTTATCTTTATCAAACTTACTGAACTGCTCGGGACTGATAATCTCATTGTTTTCATCCGACGGCGAAAATGCGTAACCGGTCGCGGTTTCTGTCAGGATAATGTGGGCATTAACGGCATCTTCGCGTAACTGGTTGAGTTCGTTTATTTCCCGTTGCCGCGATTCAGTTTCAATCTCGCCGGTTCTGGAACGGTATTCTTCACCGTCAAACGCCGTAGGTATGGCAATGCTCAGCTCGTCAATCAACTGCGCCATATCGTGCTTGAAAATCTTGCCTTGTCCCGCCATTAATTTAATGGCCGTCGGTTTGGCAGGTTGGTTAAAGTTGTTTACATAACACCAGTCCGAAGGAATATTTTGCCGGCTGGCTTCGTGTTCGACCAACTGCCGTACGGTAGTCAATTTACCGGTTCCGGAAGGCGCCATTGCGAAGATGTTGTAACCGTTTTTATGCATACGGATACCCAATTTAACGGCATCTACGGCGCGCTGCTGACCGACGGTGATATCAATGTCCTCAAGCTCCTCGGTGGAGCTGAATTTTAATTGTTCAATATTGCACGGCTTATAGAGTTGTGAGGGGAGCAACGGTGTATTTTTCATAAGTTATATATTCTGCGTTGAAAACTCGGTTTGTTAATTGCTAGCGAAACATACGCTTAGTGTAAAAACTATTACTCTATAGTAAAGCTTATGATCGATTTTAAGTTAAATATCGGTAATTAAGAACTCCGAACACAGCAGTGAGATCCGCATTTTGATAAAAATGCGCCATTTAACCTCATTTCCAGAGCATTGTCCGCCTATTCCAACAACGGCTCCGCCAAATAGCGCTATCCTCCCCAGCAAAAACATAACAGCGCCTTACCTGTTGCTTGGATCGGCATAACCAGCCTCCGCTCAAATAATAACTCGCGTAATCGAACTGGCCATTCGTCTTTTCTATGCGATTCCTATGAAAATTCATTTATTTTGGTGTATTGCCGAAATTACTGTAGCACTAAGTATTTACACCAATATGTTTATGCCCAATTTTTTGTTCCAATGTTTCTAATTAGATTTTTCTGTGCATAGTCAAAAAACTTTACCTGAATCCGGTAACTTAGCTATAAGTGAGGCGAAAAATGAGCGCACCCATCGAAGAAACAAACTTAGATCCCATAGATTCTTTTACACCTATAAATCTCCCGGACTGTTACACCAAAATTGCCGAGATTGCTTTCTACAAGGCGGAAAGTCGGGATTTTGAACCAGGCCATGAGTTTGATGACTGGATTGAGGCTGAACGGGAATTTATAGAAACGGTTACCAAAAACACCCCTCATTAACCCATATTAATTAAATATTTTAAATTTATTTATATTACGGAGATATTATGCTTATTAATTAATAAAATACAAAAACTAATTTACACATAATCTATCGATTAACTGTCGGGTTAACAGCTATCATTTACCAAAGAAAGCAAGATTAAGTAACGTATTTATTACTTAATGCAAATCAAATCTACTCTTTAGGATTTTTAATTATGTCTACACAAACAAATACCGGTACGGTTAAATGGTTTAACGCCAGTAAAGGCTTCGGTTTTATCGAACAGGAAGCAGGCCCTGATGTTTTCGTGCATTACAGCAACATCAGCAGCACGGGATTTAAGTCATTGACCGACGGGCAAAAAGTAAAATTCAATGTAACGCAGGGGAAAAAAGGCCCGCAAGCCGAGAATTTAATTGTGCTCTGATCCCGCAACAGGAAACTCATTCTAGAACCTAACCCCAATAAGGTGACTAACATGCAAATCCCATTACAAATTACTTTTCGTGGGATACCTCATTCTGATGCCGTAGAGGCCAGAATTCGTGAAAAAGTGGACAAACTGGATAGGTTTCACTCGCATATTATGAGTTGCAGGGTTGCGGTGGAAGCCGAACATCACCACCATCATCAAGGCAATCAATACCATATCCGTATTGACATCACTACGCCGCGCAAAGAATTGGTCATCAGCCGGGAACATCATGACAAACAGGCTTATGAAGATATTTATGTAGCCATCCGCGATGCCTTTAACGCGGCGACCAGGCAACTGGAAGATTACGCCCGAATTCAGCGAGGTAAAATTAAAACTCATGACATGCAAAGCACCGGAACCGTAATCCGTTTATTGCAGGAAAAAGATCACGGTTTTATTGAGGCTGAAGATGGCCGTGAAATTTATTTCCACCGGAACAGTGTATCAGGAGCAGGATTTGATGCGTTAAAAGTTGGCGATGAAATCCGTTATATTGAGGAAAGCGACGATCTCGGCCCGCAAGCCAGTATTGTTTATCCATAACCTGATACTAGGCAGGATGAATCCAGCACAACTTAGTTTTAATTATAAATCGTTAAAATCATGCCGGGTTACCTCAATTTTAGAGCGGTAGGTTTCAGCATCGCCGTAGTCGATAAATTTCTGATAGCGGCTGTGTAAACTTTTAATACGGTTGGCATGTTTAATCGGGCACCAGAATTGCTCTGTTCGCCCGGCTATTTCCTGCAAATAACCAAATAAGCCGTTAACGTAGCTGCAGTAGGCGCAATTAATTTTTTCTATAAGATTCAGATAATCAAGATATTGTCTATCGAAGACGATATAGTCCTGCCGTTTTACTTTAGGGATGCCGTAAATAGGAAAACAGATCGCCTGATACAGGCTGATAGTTATGTCCATTAATACCACAGGGACAATACAACCCCATATAAAAGGCACACTGAGTATATGTTTTAGTTTCGCATCAGTTATATATTCCAATAAATGTTTGGCATATTCCTTATGCCTGATAATAACGTTTTCTTCAAAATAAATCCTACGCTTGGTAACTTCATAGGCGAACTCTTCCTGTTGCTTTTGCAACTCATCGACCAGTTCGTCTTCCAAGGTTTTTATTTTATCCAGCAATAATTCAAGTTTAGTAGGCATAACCAATTCCTGATGAGCGGCGCGGTAAATTAAAAAATCAATCCATTTCATGCACAAGACATTTAGTCATATTACAGATTCCCCCGCATGACTGCTCATAATCTTGACCATAAGAATCAGGGTAGCGCACCAACACGAATAAGGAAACAGATTATCGTTAAACGTTTGATCCAATTATGCAAACCCAGCTTTCTACGTTCTATTTCCTCTGCGCCACCTGATTTTGGGGCCTAGCAAAACATACGCCAGCGCATGATCAATCCCGTAACCAACCAAACTACCCCTTCATTATATAACTCCAAGGTATGATAAAATGGATCTTCGCCAAGCTCCTTCCTGACATCGACGGGCAGTGATTGCTACCGGCCACAGTTTCCCGTTTTAAGAATAATTTTTTTTGGAGTTTTTATGATAATTCTCGGTATTAATGATGGCTGTCATCATAATTCCGCTGCCTCAATTTTAATTGACGGCAAATTGGTTGCATCCGTTGAACTGGAACGCATTTCCAGAATTAAAAATGACGGTTCATTTCCTCATGCTGCGATAGATGAAGTATTGGCTATTGCTGGATTGAGTGCAGAAGATGTTGATATAGTCGCCAAGGCTAATTTATCGCGCTGGCAGCAGATACCTTATCTTAACCGTTATTACGATCATATGGCCAAGGCGGGTAAAACCGATCCCTCAATCCGCAAAATTTTCTGGAAAAAGCAATTTGAGCGTTATCGTCGCGTATTTCACCGGCGTAAAACCCCGCTAGGGATTTTGGCGCAAAAACCCTATCAAACGGTTGAACATCATTTAGCCCATGCGGCATCCGCTTATTATGCCTCGCCTTTTGGGAAGGAACGTGTAGGTGTTATTACTCTGGACGGCGTAGGCGATTTTTCCTGGGGTTCGGTTTGGATAGGCGAACACGGAAAATTACGGCATGTAGACCATTTGCATCAGATAAACAGCATCGGTTTATTGTACTCCGCCATTACCATCTACCTGGGCTTTAAGTCCAACAGGCATGAAGGCAAAGTGTTGGGCCTCGCCGCTTTCGGCAATCCGGAACCGTTGTTGTCCCGTTTACTTGCACATACCAACAGCGAAAACTGGGACGATCTTTTCGACTCTAAATTGGTGCGGGTTGCTCTAAAATTCGGGTCCGACCTCGGTCAATCCGTTATTAAGGAATTGTGCGCCGACCTGTCCCGCGAAGACATAGCTGCCGGTATTCAAGCCTACACCGAGAAATTAATTTGCGAATGGGTGCAAGATCAGGTCAAAGCATTAAAAGTCACCAAATTGGCCTTGGCCGGCGGCGTATTTTCCAATGTAAAACTGAATCAACTAATCCTGGCGTTGCCGGAAGTTGAAACCATTTATGTACATCCGAACATGGGTGACGGCGGTTTGGCGACGGGCGCCGCATTTGAGGTTTATTCGCGATTAAACCAGGGCTTTAAACCCCAGTTTAACCGACAGGTTTATCTAGGTACCGAAATTAACCGCGACAATGCGTTGGCCGCGCTTGAAAATCAGGGACTCGCTTATGAAGAGCCTGACAATCTGGCTTTAACCGTTGCCAGGTTGTTGGCCGACGGCAAAGTTATCGCCCGCGCCGACGGAAAAATGGAATACGGTCCCCGCGCCTTGGGTAACCGCACGGTGATGGCAGCCTGCAATGACCCGACCATTAACGACTGGTTAAACAAAAAATTCGCCCGCACCGAATTCATGCCTTTTGCCCCGGTTATCCTTCAGGAACATGCACAGGAGTATTTCCCTGAATGGAAGGAAGACCACATCACCGCACGCTTTATGACACTCACCTACAATGTGTCCGAGATAGCCAACAGAAATATCCCTGCCGCAGTGCATATCGACAACACCGCACGCCCCCAAGTGTTACGCAGGGAAGACAACCCGGACTATTACGACATTATCAACGAATATTACGATATTACAGGCGTACCCAGCGTAATCAACACCAGCTTTAATATGCACGAAGAGCCTATCGTCCGCACTGCCGACGAAGCCATTCGCGCCTTTTTAGCCGCCGATCTGGATGCGCTGGTTTTGGGGCCGTTTTTACTTAGAAAAACCGGCTAAGCACAACTTTGATTAAAATCTTTTATTCACCACGAACGACTGCATGGATGCAGGAGGTAGAGCAATGCAGGAGCAATTGCCGAGGCACGAAGAGCACGAAGTTTTATGTTTTTCTTCGTGCTTTTCATGTCTTCATGGTATTCTTTTTATACGATAACTTCCCGCAACACAGCAGTGGCGTAGCTCCCTGCCGGTAACGTAAAACAAACTTCCAGCGTCGTGTCATCGACAAATCGCCAGTGCAAATCCTGTACATTAACCCGTAATGCGCGCCTGTCCCGGTCAACATCGCTCGCCATCAATCCCTGAGCCAATGGCTGATGCGCATCGATGACGGCTTGCTCAATAGCGAGCGCATCGGCCGACGCATCGGCATTTCCCCTGCCCCATAATACGCCGGTGGGATGAATTTCTTTTGCCGCCAGCCGCCGGATAATTTCAGCGTCCGGCCGGTCCGACTGGAAACAGCTGTGCGACAAGTCAAATTGGTAGGTGTCGCCTGAAAGCGCTTGGTCCCAGTTATGCTGCGTGACCCGATCAGCCAAGATCAGATTAAACAGATAAGACCGGGCCGCCGACAGATAGATGCTGCGTTGTTCACGGCCCGCTTTTGCCCCCTCAAACATCGCCAAAGCCTTGCTGACATTTTGCCCCTCGTTGCCAAAGCGTTGCGAGCCGAAGTAATTCGCAATGCCGTTGGCCTTAATCAGTTCCAGTTGCCGTATGGTTTTTTCTTGATCGCCCTGCCAGTCGCGAACAATCAGCTTAAAGCTGTTGCCTGACAACACGCCGCGCTTGAGTTTTCTGGCATGGCGGACGGCGTGCAACACTTTGATGCTGTCCGATTCAAACTGCGTCCAGTCTGGATCTGCTTTGCCCGGCAACCAGACGCTGAACCATTGCGTCGTGACGGCGTAGCGGTCTTTTAAGCCCGCGTAACTGACATCGCGTTGCCTGACATTAGCGAATCTGGACAGTTGCCTTGCGACATATTCGGTATTTTCGCCTTTTTTTTCTATCTGCAAAAAAGCATGTTCGCCCGCGCCTGAAGGCTCGAAGGACAGGTTTTCCTTAACGATAAAATCTTCGGGTAAACTGCGGATTTTGCCGGAGCCGGACGGCCCGCCGTAAACGTAAGGCCAGACGGGGATTTCAATGTTTTGCATAGTAAGTTGCAGTTATTAATTTGGATTAGGTGGGAGCGGCTTTAGCCGCGCGAGAACGAAGAACGCGGCTAAAGCCGCTCCCACAAGGTTAGACACATCTTCAAGCCTACTTCACCAACTCCATCAACTTGCCGTAATTGTCTATCACATCATATTTGACTTGCTCGGAAGTGATTTTGCTAAAGAATTTCTTCGCGCATTTGATCTTACATTGCTCAATTTCTCTTAATTCCATCGATGACATCGAGCCTTTGGTTTCGGCGATAAAGTAGATATGTTTTACCGCGCCCTCTTTGAATGAAATAGCCCAGTCCGGGTTGTAGTCGCCTACAGGGGTTGGAATGAAAAAGCCCCGCGGCAGTTTGGCATAGACAACCACTTCTTTACTGGTATCCAGCTCTTTAACGAAATTGCGTTCAATAATAGAGTCGGTAAAAACGTAATCGTAAATATGGCGATTAAGCTTTTCCCCGGCCTTGCTAAAATCCATCATCGGCTTTTCCTTAGTAAAAATATCAAGACTGTGGGTTTCTGAAATTGCATCATAAGCCAGATGCTCAACGATGACAGTCGCTTTTTGCTCATTAATCAGCCGTATGGCTTTGGTAATAAAATCTTCCGGATTGGTTTTATATTGATCGAATACAGTCTTGTTGATCCCTTGCAGAATCTTGGCAATAGTGCTGCGAGTAAGCCGGGTTTGTTCCGCCAGTTTGCCGATGAGGTCGTATTTGACAACGGAACGGATCGAAGCATGATTCGACTCCGTGGTTGTTTCCATCACCTTAAACGACTCCCCTTGTTTTAACTCATCATAGCTCGCCTCGCCCTTTTGTTCGCCCCGTTGGATAGTATATTGCAACGGACTTACGCGCAATGCTTGATCCAGCTCGGCCATGCATTTCTTAACCAGTTCCGGCGTTTCGAAATCGACGGCATAGGCGGCCTTGCGATTGATCCGATTCCAAAGTTCCTTGAATTCTTTTTTATCGAAATTAGCGTTCAGCAGGTTGGTTTTCGTGTTGCGGCCATTCTCGATTTCAGGCATTTGGGCATCGCTGAACACGCTATCGATCAGCTGGAATAGCTGTTCGGCATGAACAGCCAGTTCCGGCGGCAATTCGGCGAGTTGCCCTTCTTTTTTGGCGTCGTGATAGGCTTGAGTGATCTTATCGCCGTCATCCGTATAGTCATTTTTCAGCAAATATTTGTAAATTTGCTTGGCAAGTTGCGGTGTTACCTCTATATCCCCAGTTGCCGTTTTCAGCACTTTCCCGGTGAAGTATTTTTCATCAGCAATGCGCGGACGTTCGGATAATGCCGCGCTGATTTCAGATTGCAGCTCGGTAACAAACGCCTTATAGCTGTTTTGTGGGAGAGGCTTTTAGCCTCGATTTTAACACATCAATATTTTGTGCATGGGCTATCGCGGCTACCAAAAGTAGGCGCTTTAGGCGAAGCCACTCCCACTCTCCACAGTACCCATCGCACTCTATAACCAGACCGCATCCCACAGCGGATAATCGCCTATTTTATTGACTAATCCCGCTCTTAATGGATTTGCCACTATATAGCGGGCAATCTGTTGCAAATCTTCTTCTTTTCTTAATGCGCGGTCATGATAGCCCTCTTGCCACAAGGATTGGTGTAAATGTATCGCACCGCATTCTCGGCGATTTTTTTGTATCAGGTAGGACGATGAGCCTTTAACATGCTTCATTACCTCTGCCAAGGTGTTATCGTTTTGCAAGGTGAATAACCAATGCAAGTGATCCGGCATCAGCACAAACGCCAGACTGTGGATATTGCCCTGTTGGTGCTGATGGCGCATGGCTTGTACAACGATTCTACCCAGCCAAAAATCAGTAAACACCGTTTGCCTTTGCTCGGTAACTGTGGTGACCAAATAGGTTTGATTGTGTTGGGAATATCTGCCCTTTCTTAAATCTTTACTATGCGGCGGTTGTTTATCAATCATAAAGTTGTTTTTTGTTTGTGGGAGCGGCTTTAGCCGCGATTATCACGGCTAAAGCCGCTCCCACAAAATCCATTTTTTAGTTATCGCTCCTTAATTTCTGAAAATCGTTGTTAATTTCGGCATCTGACCGCTTACCTATGGGCAAGCTTTGCATAAATTCAAACACTTCATTTTCGTCAGCATTATCGGTAATAGCATCCTGTTTCGTTTCAAGGAATTCGAGAAAATGTAATACTAATTTACCAGTTGGATGCTGGCATTCTGCGAGCCAATACGGTCAATGCGTCCGAAGCGCTGAATGATGCGCACGGGATTCCAGTGAATATCGTAATTGATCAGGTAGTCGCAATCCTGGAGGTTTTGGCCTTCGGAGATACAATCCGTGCCGATAGGAATATCAATCTCGCCAAGCTCATTCGGAAAAATAGCGGCTTTTTCTTTTGATCGCGGGGAAAAAAATGTCAGCAGCGATTGGAAGTCATAGCTTTGGTTGAGCGTGGATTTTGGGCTGTCACTGCCGGTGATTTTTCCTGTATGCAGCTGATGGCTTTGCAGCAGACTGCCTGCGATATGCTCATACAAGTAGTTGGCGGTATTGGCAAACGCAGTGAAAATCAGAATTTTCTTGTTGCCCGGATTGATCGGCGCAGCCAGCTTGCTGTCGATTTGGGCTTTAAGATGTTGAAGCTTGGCATCATCAGCGGGTGTGATTTTGTTCATTTCCACCAGCATGAAGCGGGAGGTAAACTGCATCAGAGTCATTGCTTTGCACACAGGCAATCTGCTGCATAGGCGCTTTGCTACGGTTAGAACGAAAAACGGCTTTGCGGCGCATCCAGTCTGCGCATTCTTTAGCAATAGCCCGCTGAGTGAGTTTGTTCTTGAGCTGGATTTCGAAATCACTGCCATAGAAACTACGTTCACGTTCAGTCTTTGGGATATGAAACTCGCGGCGTTCTTTGTTGATTTTATCTGTGGCCTCATTAGGCACAAAGGTTGGCGAGGTAAAAATGAATTCGAGGGACTCGATATTTTCCAGTTCTTTCTTTAATGCCTCGAATGCATAAATTGAAAAGCAGGATACAGCAATCTTTAGCTTTGAGTTTGGCTTGATAGTTTGCTTCAGGTTATCACCGAGCAAGTGGTTTATGTTGTCGATGATTTCCATGTTTTCATTGGAGTAGTGAACTGCTGTTGATATTTTTATGGAGAGACGCTTTAAACGCAACCTCTCCTACTTGTATAACTACCTCAAGATTGAATAATCTGAAAAACTTAAAATCACGAAAAAAAACATCAACTTGAATGCTTAAGAAAAAAGCATCGGTTGAGAGAGATTATTTTTCGATCAGGACTATCGCCTGTACCGCAATGCCTTCTTTGCGGCCCTCAAAACCCAGCTTTTCGGTGGTGGTCGCTTTGACGTTGATGCACTCGACATCCACATGCAAATCATCAGCGATATTGCGGCACATCGCGTCGGTGTGCGGCGACATTTTCGGGGCCTGGGCAATGATGGTAATGTCCGCATTAACCAGCTTATAGCCTTTGTCCTGCACAATGCCGTAAACATGGCGCAATAAGACTCGGCTGTCGGCGCCTTTAAATTCGGGATCGGTATCGGGAAAATGCTTGCCGATGTCGCCCAAGGCAGCCGCGCCCAATATCGCATCGCACAAGGCATGCAACACCACGTCGCCGTCGGAATGCGCTTCCAGGCCTTGTTCGTAAGGTATTTTCACGCCGCCTAAAATAACGTCGCCGCCGTCTTTGAAGCGGTGTACATCGTAACCTTGACCTACTCTAATCATTGTTGCTCCATATAAAATTGCGCTAATGCCAGGTCTTCCGGGCGGGTGATTTTGATGTTGTCGGGACGGCCCTCGACGATTTTGGGCTGTAAGCCTTTTAATTCCAGCGCGCTGGCATCGTCAGTGATGGCAGGATTGCCTTGCGCCTGCTCCAGTGCGGTCTTTAACATGCCGTAACGGAACATCTGCGGCGTCAATGCCCGCCAAACATGGCTTCTATCCAAAGTCCCGGTAATGCAGTTGCCCTGTACCTGTTTCAAAGTGTCGGGCGATGCCAAAGCCAGGATGCCGCCCACATCGTCGTTAGCCAAGGAGTCGATCAGGTGGTGAATGTCGGACGCTGTGATGCAGGGTCTGGCCGCATCATGCACCAATACCCAATCGTCATCGGATGCTTGCTCCCTGATGGTCTTTAACCCGGACAGCACGGAATCGGCCCGCTCTTTTCCGCCGGGAGCGGTGATGATGTTTTGATGTTGCGATACGGCCAGATCAGGCCAGTAAGGGTCTTCTTCGGAAACGGCAACGGCAATGGCGGCAAAAACATCGGCCTGCAACAAACGCAATAGGGTATGTTCGATGACCGTTTTCCCGGCAAGCTCCAGATATTGTTTAGGCCGGTCGGCCTGCATGCGTTTGCCGACACCGGCAGCGGGCACGATAGCCCAGAATTTTAATGGAGGTTCAAGGTTCAAGGTTCAAAGTTCAAAGTTCAAAGTTCAAAGTTCAAGGTAAAAGTGGCAAAACAAAAAAGCACACCCCTTGCACCTTTTACCTTGCCTCTTGAACCTCATCTATTCAAGCACATAAAAAAACGTCTCATCTTCCTTAATCATCCCTAATTCGTCCCGAGCCCGTTCCTCAATCGCTTCCTGTCCTTTTCGCAAGTCCAGCACTTCAGCGTAAAGCGCTTCATTACGCTCTCTTTTTTCCTCTACCTGTTTTTTCAGGTCATCGAGGCGCTGTTGATAGGCATCGATCTGGGCCACACTGCCGTCGCCAACCCATATCCGGTATTGAAAATGGATAATTAACAGGATGATGATTGCAATGAAGATTTTCATGGATGAGGCAAAAGGCTAAGGGCAAAAGGCTAAAGACGCAAGACTCATGATTTCCACCCTTTGTCTTTCGCCTTTCGCCCTTCGTCTGCTTTTTTACAGCATTTTAAACGCGCTACGACCTGCGTAAACCGCTAAATCACCCAATTCCTCTTCGATTTTCATCAGGCGATTGTATTTTGCAACGCGGTCTGAACGGCTTAAGGAACCGGTCTTGATTTGTCCTGTGCCTGTGGCGACGGCCAAATCCGCAATCGTGGTGTCTTCGGTTTCGCCTGAACGGTGCGATACGACAGCTGTGTAGCCTGCCGCGTGCGCGGTATTAATCGCTTCCAAGGTTTCGGTCAAAGTACCGATTTGGTTTACTTTAATCAGAATCGAGTTGGCAATGCCTTTCTCGATGCCTTCTTTTAAAGTCGCTGGGTTGGTCACGAACAAGTCATCGCCGACCAATTGGATTTTGTTGCCCAATTTTTCGGTTTGATCTTTCCAGCCGGTCCAGTCGTTTTGGTCCAGGCCGTCTTCGATGGAAATAATCGGGTATTTATTGACCCATTCAACGAAGAAATCATTCATTTCAACCGAGTTGAAGCTTCTGCCTTCTGCCGATAATTCGTAACGTCCGTCTTTGTAGTATTCGGAGCTGGCAGCGTCCATACCTAAGTAAATATCGACGCCGGCTTTGTAGCCTGCTTTTTCGATCGCTTCCAGGATAACTTCGATAGCTTCTTCATTGGACGACAAGTTCGGTGCAAAACCGCCTTCGTCGCCAACTGTAGTAGCCAAGCCTTTCGCTTTTAAGACTTTGCTCAGATTATGGAAAACTTCAGCACCGTAACGGATCGCTTCACGGAAAGTCGGTGCGCCGACAGGCAGGATCATGAATTCTTGCAGGTCAACGCTATTGTCCGCATGCGAGCCGCCGTTGATGATGTTCATCATCGGTACCGGCATGACGAATTTACCGCTGGTATTCAAGTGACGGTATAGAGGCACGCCCGCTTCTTTAGCCGCCGCATGGGCTGCTGCCAAGGATACGGCCAAAATGGCATTAGCGCCTAAACGGCCTTTGTTCTCTGTGCCGTCCAGCGCGATCATTTTTTTGTCGATGCCTGTTTGGTCGGCGACATCCATACCGACAATCGCATTGCGGATTTCAGTGTTGACATTCTTAACAGCGGTTAATACGCCTTTGCCTAAGTAACGCCCCTTGTCGTTGTCGCGCAACTCTATCGCTTCGCGCTCGCCGGTCGATGCGCCGGATGGCACCATCGCGCTGCCGATCACGCCGGACGCCAAAATCACGTCCGCTTCCAGGGTCGGGTTGCCGCGTGAATCTAAAATTTCTCTTGCACGAATATCTACTATTGCAGCCATTATGTTTCCTTATTTATAAAGTTGTTTCGATCAGGCTGCTAGCTTTTACAGCCCTGTCGATAGTTGATAAAACTTCCAGTAATTCTTTCATTCTGTGCAAAGGCCAGGAGTTGGGGCCGTCGCTTTTTGCTTCCGCAGGATTCGGGTGGGTTTCCATAAACAGTCCGGCAATGCCCACCGCCATAGCGGCCCTGGCTAACACAGGTACAAATTCGCGTTGCCCGCCCGATACCGTGCCTTGTCCGCCGGGCAGCTGCACCGAGTGCGTCGCGTCGAAAACCACCGGACAACCGGTGTCGCGCATGACCGCCAACGAGCGCATGTCTGAAACCAGGTTGTTGTAACCGAAGGATACGCCGCGCTCGCAGACCATAATCTGCTGGTTTCCGGTCGCCTTGGCTTTGTTGGCGACATGCACCATATCCCACGGCGCCAGGAACTGGCCTTTTTTAATATTGACCGGAATACCCTGCGCTGCAACCTGCTGAATAAAATTGGTTTGCCGGCATAAAAACGC
>JALNYY010000217.1 GCA_023229605.1 Methylobacter sp. | reverse complement strand
CTCAACGTTGCGGTGTCCCGCTTGAGGGCGTGGTTGAATTGCTTGAGGCGCAGAAATATTTGTTGCAAATGCGGGCGGTTTCCGATGCTGAGCGAAACAAGGCCTTACAGATTATTTCTCAGGGGCTCGACAAAAGCGGTTATCCTTCAATTTATGACGCTCTTTTTCATGCGATGGCTTTGTGTAATGAAGGCGTATTGGTGACAGCCGATAAACGGCATTTTGCTAAAACTCAGCAGCTTGGCAGTATTTGTTTGTTGAGTGAGTTGTCTTTTTGATAAATGAAAAAGATGAGACTTTACATTTCACGCGTCTGCAAAAAACAAATGTAATTTGTAAGGCCCACCCCTGTGGTTTTAGGTTTTATGCACAGTTTAATCGGTGCTAGTGATTGCAGCAATGAAGCGGTATCTATTTAAATTTGCCCCAAACGCTCTAGCGTGTCTGGGTAGGATGACACCAACCGAATCAGTAGCGCCGCCTGGGCGTTGGGTTTGGCGCGTCCTTGCTCCCAATTCTCCAAAGTGCGCGGATTGGTCCGCAGATAACGGGCGAACACCGCCCGCGATAAATGTAGCCGCTCCCGCAACGCTACCAGTTCGGCAGCGACTAATTCCGGCGCTGGCTTCGTCTCAACTTCGTGAGTTCTCAACGTGCGCTTGCCTTGGCGCTGCTCTGCCAAAGCATCAAAACCTTCACTGAGTTCATCGAACAGATTTCTTTTCATCGTCTTGCCTCCAATTCCCGTTTCAACATGTCTTTTAGCGCCTTACGTTCAGTAGGTGACAGATCGTCGAGTTCGTTTTTATCGTACAGGGTGAATAACCAAAATTGCCTACCTGTTTCCCACCAGAAGTAGATTATCCGCAAACCGCTGCGCTTACCTTTACTGCGCCGCAAATCGGCTTGCCGCATCTTGCGCAGACCACCCGTGCCCTCAATGACATCACCCATTTCCGGATTTGCCAGTAGTGCACCTTGCAAAGCGCGGAATGCTTCGTCGTCCAGATAATCCTGACGGTAGCGGGAAAAAGCGGGTAGTTCAACGAACAGGGCTCGCATAGTTTTATTGTACGCGAATTGCGTATAAATTTCCGTTAAGCATTATTTTTTCCTTCGATCTGTTCCAGTTTGGTAAAGGCTATAGAATGTGGCAACGAAAGAAGTCCAAGGTTTGCGATTGATGAGCTGTTCAATCATCGGACGATTTACACAGTGAAATATAGTGATATGGACGATCATCTTGATCAATATTCTTTGCGATGACTAAACAGTTTTTTACATGCTCAGGTTCAAGCCCTGAGGCTGCTGCATTTTCTACAAACTCATACCGTCTGTGTGCATTGCCATTCTTAAATAAAACATAAGCAAGTGCATACTCCGATGCTTCAGGAGGAACATAAATTATTGCATTTTTATGCCCTTCCTTTTGCCATGTTCTATTAACACCTTTTTTAAGCATCTCAACAGCAGAAGCTAATTTCAATTGATCATTAGGTGAAAACATATTCAACAGAACACCAATCTCAGTCCATTGAGGAGTAGAACGTTCTTCAAGCTTACGAAAAATATCATTAAACAGTTTAGAAATTTTTGGTATCGGCTTTTCAATAATTATCCCTTCATCCCTCGACATATAATATTTATCAAGAGGGGCTGACATCTCCGAAATTATAATTTCTGTTTTACCTTCCGATTTCATGCTTCCCAGATTAAAGAGTGTCATTGCATATAGCCCCATAAAATCCAACTCATCGCCTAGAAAATTGACATGCCCTTCTAGTTCGGTTCGACGCTGAAGATAATGGATTATTTGCACTGGATGATCCAAGAAGTCGAACAAGGTCTCGAAATCCGCCAAGTTCATCGTTGGACATGGATAAAAATCTTCTGGCAGCCATTCGGTATCAATAAATCTGCTAAAGTTTGCCTGAAGAGAAGCAAAATCTTCTAAGGATACAGAAACTCTCAGTACTTTATGTATGCTACTCAGATCAACAGGTAATCTATCCCTCAACTCATCATTGATGGTTGCGTCCAATCTAAGTTCATTCAACCGGTTTTCTAAGCGCTTAGATTGAATGCTTGGTTCTACTAATATCTCCTTGATGTGACGCTTAATCCGGTCAGGTGCGCCTCTCAAGGCAGACTTACTTATTTTGTGACCCTTTGCCTCGATTATGATTGCATGGGAATCAATAAAGGTTATTAAGTCTGTTTCAAACTGTTTTTCATCTACACGCCATTTAACACACGATACTGTTAAAGCTTCGGGAAATCGGCGCTTTACTATTTCTTCAATTTTCTCTTCCAGATAGTTTGCTCTTCTATCATGAAGCTTATCTTTATTAATTTTTTCAATAAGTTCATCTAGTGACGAAAGCACAAAACTAAAAAATAATTGCGGTATAGGACAAAAATACGCTTTTTCATCCTTTACGATGGGTTTATTCCATACTGGGTTATCAAGAAATAAAAATTCGGTTTTATGAGTTTCTAAATCTCCAGGGGAATATGAAAAATAATCTAACACTAACTTGGTGTTTTCAGGATCAATCCCAGTCTTGGAAGAGACCGCCCCTACCCTAAAATAAAAAGCGTCTGACATTCCAAGATCATAGTGACTCATAGCCATTAAAAACAAGCTCCTAATTGAAAGCTTTGAAATATCGAATACTTCAGCAAACTGAGCGGCCTCCTCTTGCCCCTGACCAATGAGCTCATGATACTTTAAGATTAATTCTTTTGGTTTTTTGATAGCTTTAAGCTTGCTTAATGTGATAAGTCTTTCTGTCAAAGATTCTTCCATTGACCTGAGCATGAAATTGAATATTTTTATAATCGTGGTTGCACTAAATCCATGCTTATCAAGCAGTATTTCATCAAAGTAACTATATAACTCTGTTGAGATATTTAATACCTGAGAATAATAACCCCAATTCCTGACGGTTTGTGTATTGCTCCTAACCAAGAATTGTATGCAATCGATAGCTTTATCTTTTGCACTAGCATCTAGGCGGCCGTTATTCATGCCACTGAAGGAAAAAGCTCTACCTAATTCGGTTAATCTATCGAATCCTTTCTGAACCACATCAGGTGTAACTGGATTTGTTCCCCAATCACTCCTGGGTATTTGTAAAAGCAATGCTTGAAGCATTTCGACGTGTGATTGGGTTATTAGCGCACGCCCCTCATTAGATTGAACTCCTGCATCGCCAGCTCCCACACTCAGACCATACCCTGAAATTATTGCTAATAAGGTAATTGGATCATGCGTTTTTAATAAGTCCCGAATAATATTCAGTGATTCATAAAATTTCTTTTTATAGGTCTCACTTATTTCCCTAACCAGATCTTTTCTTTGATCATCAGTTAGATGCTCAAATGGATTATCCAACATAGCGAACACTGGTGATGATTGGTTAGATTTTGTAATAGATTTATGTTCCTGTTGGGCCTTTAGCTTTTTTAAGCTTCTTTTTTTTCGGTTCTTTTTTTCAGCTCTACGTGCCTTATTATCTTTTCCCACAAAATTATTCCTTTTGATAAAAAACAAAAGTCTCGATTCCCCGAGCCGGTATTGAGGTTTTAGCCTGTAATTCCTCGCTCTTCAGCACGAAGTCAATTGCCTGCTCGGTGCGATTCAAGACCACTACGGCCACGGTCCCATCAACATTCAAAAATGCGCTTGCTTCAAGGCTGTCCAGGGTTTTGGCGCAGGCCACCCGGCGAGCTCCTGGGCGGATGAATCGGGAGAAATGGCCGATGTAGTAATAAGAGCTTTGATAGAGTATTTCTCCTGCTTGGGTGTCGGCAATAATCGGCGCGCTGCATAAATTGCCGACATGGTTGGGGCCGCCTGTTTCGTCCAGAACCATGTTCCAATCCACCCATGCCTCGGTCCAGCGGTTAAGATCATTGATCATCGAGCGGGCATAACGCTCTCCGGTATCCCATGAACCGAGATGCGGCCCGTTTTCCTGACAACCCTCAGTGAAAATAAGGTGCTTGTCGGGGTAGGCGTCATGAGTCAGCTGCACGTTGTCGAAGTGATCCCCGCAATACCAATGAAAACCGACGCCCCAAATATAGTGCGCCGCCTTTGGATCATCAAAAACAACCTTGGCACGCTCAAACAAGCGATCGCGATTGTGATCCCAGACGATCACTTTAACATTGCCAAGCCCGGCATCATGAAGGGTTGGGCCGAGATAATCCCTGACAAAATCCCGCTCTTCTTCGCCGGTGTAAATACAGGAGTCCCAAGTTTGCGTGGCTTCCGGCTCGTTTTGCACCGTCAGTCCCCAAATCGGTATGCCCTCGTGTCCGTATTCCTGAATGTACCGGACATAGTAATCCGCCCAGGCTTGGCGATATTCCGGCTTAAGCTTGCCGCCATTATTCATCATGCCGTTGGTTTTCATCCAGGCAGGAGGGCTCCAGGGTGAAGCGAACAGTTTTAACTTGCCGCCGGATAAATCGATGGCTTCGCGAATCATCGGAATCAGGGACTGCCGGTCATGCTCGATGCTGAAATGCTTAAGTTCTACATCGCCGTCCACTTCCGTATAGGCATAATTTCCCAACGAGAAATCGCAGCTGTTGATGTGGGTTCGGCATAAGCTATAGGCATTGCCGGTGTCCGGCGAGAAATAGGCTTCCAGAATTTCCTGCCGCAAGTGGACCGGCATTTTGTCTAAGGTTACCGCAGCCGCTTCGGTGAAAGCC
>JALNYY010000216.1 GCA_023229605.1 Methylobacter sp. | reverse complement strand
GGTATTGGCCTATGGTCAGCATTGAGCAGCCGTGAGCTAATAAATCTTTCATGACTTGATGGACTTCGTGCGGCTGTTCGCCTACGCCAAGCATCAGCCCGGATTTGGTGGGGACTTGCGGCCGGGCTAGCTGGAATTGTTGCAATAAATTCAGCGAGCCTTGGTAGTCGGAACCGGGGCGGACTTGTTTGTACAGCCGGGGGACGGTTTCCAGGTTGTGGTTGAATACGTCGCAGGGTTGTTCGGCTAAGATGGCTACGGCTTTTTCGATGCGTCCGCGAAAGTCGGGTACCAGGATTTCTATTTTGGTCGCGGGCGTTTGCTGGCGGATTTTTTCGATGCACTCGGCAAAATGGCCTGCGCCGCCATCTCTTAAATCGTCGCGGTCTACCGAGGTGATGACCACGTACTTCAAAGCCATGGCTTGTATCGCATCGGCTAGATGCTGGGGTTCGTCTTTATCCAGCGCCAGCGGTTTGCCGTGTGCGACATCGCAAAAAGGGCAGCGGCGGGTGCACAAATCGCCCATGATCATGAAGGTGGCGGTGCCGTGCTGGAAACACTCGCCCAGGTTAGGGCAGGCGGCTTCCTCGCAAACGGTATGCAGGTTGTTTTCGCGCAGCAGTTGCTTGATGCGGATGACTTCGTCGCTGGCCGATATTTTTATGCGTATCCATTCCGGTTTGCGCAACGTGGTTTCGGCGGGCTCCACTTTGACCGGGATTTTCGCCAGTTTTTCGGTGCTGCGCTGGTGGGAGTCGGGCGTGGATCGGGAGGGTGCTTGATAAGTCATTTTGCTAATGCCGTGATGATTTTGTGTTTACAGATCAAAACTCGGTTTTTTAAAACTCCTCTCCCTAACCCTCTCCAACAGGAGAGGGGATAAAGGTGCCGAGTTTTGCAGAGCGGTAATTATAGCTTGGGTAACAGGGATGGCGAGTTCAGCGTTGCTGACGGTCACGCCCAGGTCGGCCAGTTGGGTCACTTCAAGGCCTGAATAGCCGCAGGTGTTGATATGGTCGAAAGGAGCTAAGTCCATCCGGTTATTGATGCTCAGGCCGTGATAGCTGCAATTTTTTTTGATGCGCAGGCCTATGGAGCCGATTTTTTTGTTATCTACATAAACGCCGGGAGCATCGGCTCGGGCGACCGCGATAATGCCGTGTTGCGCCAAGGCGAAGATCATGGCTTGTTCCAGCGTTGTGACCAGCGAGCGGACGCCGAGATTCAGCCGTTTAATGTCGATCAGGGTATAGATAACCAGCTGGCCGGGACCGTGATAGGTAACCTGTCCGCCCCGGTCGGAATTGATGACCGGGATGTCGCCGGTACCCCGCAGGTGTTCGCGCTTGCCGTTTAAGCCCAGCGTATAGACGGGCGGGTGTTCGGTGATCCAGATTTCATCGGCGGTTTCGGTGTCGCGATTTTGCGTGAATCGCTGCATGTCTTGCCAGGTGGATTCATAATCCTGCAATCCTAAGTTACGTATCACAGCCATTGATATGATTTATGTGTGTCCAGGTGATAGTAGGCAGGAGTTCTCTTGTTTGGATATAAGCCGTTCATGCTTCGACAGGCTCAGCACGAACGGCTTATATCAATGTGCGATTATCTCTACAACGCCATCAAAACATGCGGATGGTCGGTTAAATCCTGGTAAATAGCATCCAGTTGTTGTTTGCTGGATGCCTCTACAATAACCGTTACGGCGACGTAATTGCCGTCTTTGCTGGGGCGTGTAGTTACCGCGCTTTCGTTAATGTCGGAAACATGACGGCGCACGATTTCTATGACCAGCAGGTCAAGTTCGAGATCGGTTTTGCCCATTGCCTTGATCGGAAACTGGCAGGGGAATTCTAAAAGGGTCTCTTCACTCATGATGGGATTGCTTGTAAGCCTGGAATAATTGATTCATAGCTTTCCATATGGGGCCGGGTTTGCCGTTTGCAATGGGTTCGTTGTCGAGTTGAACAACCGGTACGATTTCCCGTGTGGAGCTGGTCAGCCAAATTTCGCTGGCTGTTTGTAAGGCGTCCAATGAAATGATGTCTTCACTGTAGGGGATGTTGTTTTGCCGGGCGATGTCCAGAATGACGTTGCGGGTAATGCCGGGCAATATTTCCGAGCCTTGCGGTGGTGTAATCAAGATGCCGTCAATGACGGCAAATATATTGCTGGCGGCTCCCTCGGTCACATAACCGTCCTTGACTAAAATGGCTTCGGCGCAACCTTTTTCTACGGCTTGTTGCCGAAGCAAAATATTGGCCAGCAGCGTGGTGGCTTTAACATTGCACAGCTCCCAGCGGCTGTCATCGACGCTGATGGCTTTTACGCCGGATTCCAAACCTGCAACAGGCGCGATGTTAGAACACATCGCGAATACGGTGGGGGCGATATTTTCCGGAAAAGCGTGGTCTCTTTTGTCGGCGGCGCCACGGGTTATTTGCAGGTAAATATACTGATCCAGGTTTTTGTCGAGCAACGGCTCCAGAATCTCCAGCCATTGCGCCCGGCTATGCGGATTAGTCAAACGGATCGAGGACAGGCTGTTTTCCAGTCGTTCCATATGTTCTTCAAAGTGGAACAATAAACCGGAGTAGGCCGGGATGACTTCATAAATCCCGTCGCCAAACAAAAAGCCGCGATCCAGAACCGATATTTTTGCGTCGTGCAGCGGCAGGTACCGGCCATTTAAATAGACGGTCTTACTGTCCATCCGGTTTCTCCAACATCATCATAACGCTGTCGTAAAGCCGCTGGATAATGTTGCCTTGCTCTACCGGTTTTAGGGCTATCAGGTCTTTGTTGGCGACCACTTCATCTTTAAGTGTGACGTTGACGGTACCCAGTTTTGTGCCTTCTTTAACGGGAGCTGTAATTTTTTTATCAATGTTAATGACGGCTTTAAGATCATTGTAATGGCGACGGGGAATCGTCACATAAAGGTCTTCGGCCAAGCCAAGTTGTACATTTTTAGTATCGCCTTTCCAAATTCTTGCTTCGGCAAGGGAGGTCTTTCCTGAATACAGCTTGTGTGCCTCAAAAAAACGAAAGCCGTAGTTGAGCAGGTTCTGATTTTCGTTGGCTCTGGCGTTTGGACTGCTTGCCCCCATCACGATGGAAATCAGGCGCATGTTATTTCTTAGCGCTGAGGCGACCAGGCAGTAGCCGGCGGCATCGGTAAATCCGGTTTTGACGCCGTCCACTGTCTCATCGCGCGAAAGCAGTTGATTGCGATTATGCTGAACGATGTTGTTGAAGACGAATTCCTTTTGTGAGAACCAGCGGTAGTAGTCGGGAAATTCTTTGATTAAAGCCCGGGTGAGTATGGCCAGATCTCGTGCGGAGGTGTAATGGTTGTCGATGGGCAGACCATTGCTATCCTGAAAATGGCTGTTTTTCATGCCCAGGCGTTCGGCATGTTGGTTCATCATGTCGGCAAAAGTGCTTTCGTTGCCGGCGATATGTTCGGCTAAAGCAACGCTGGCGTCATTGCCGGATTGGATGATGACGCCCTTTAACAGGTCTTCAACCTTAACCTGTTTGCCGACTTCGACAAACATCCGGGAGCCGGGTGTTTCCCAGGCTTTTTGGCTGATGCTGACCAGGTCGTCCAAGTGTAAGTGGCCATTGCTGATTTCTCTAAACACCACATAAACAGACATGATTTTGGTCAGGCTGGCGGGTGCGAGCTTAACATCGGCGTTGTTTTCCGCCAGGACTCTACCGCTGTCATAGTCCAGTAATATGTAGCTGCTGGCGGCAATGGTCGGTGCTGCCGGGGTTGTGATTTCGGCGTCTTCTGCGTTTGCCGCGGTCGTGGCAATCAACAAGCTGAAAAATAAAAAAACGGGAAAATTTCTAAGAATGATCATTGCTCTCTAACGGTAGACTCAGTAAAACATGCGTTTATTGTATCATGGTGATTTGTTTTTGATTGGGTTCAGTAACAAATTGGGTCGCTGTTATACCGAGTTTGGCTAACTGTATATTTAGCTTGTGTGCGCTCGCCGACGACTTAATAGGTCCCATTTGGACCTTGTACAGCGTAGAGCCTTTGTGCGTAGAAGGGAGTATGTTGGGTTGAGGCAAATTATTAGCGGCGATTTTATTTTGCAAGTTTTTCGCCTTCTTTTTGTCGCCAAAAGTACCTACTTGCAAATAAACGCTTTTTTCTTGTATTTTCGCTGCATTTTGCAGATGCGCTAACGCCTGTTCAGGCGCTATAGCCTTGATTTCAACGGCCCCTGATCCCGCCTGTTGAAGATCCAGTTTTTGGGCGGCCGCGTAAGATAGATCCATCACCCGGTCACCCTGAAATGGGCCTCTGTCATTGATGCGAACAATGACGCTACGCTGATTTTCCAGGTTGGTGACGCGGGCGTAAGAGGAAATCGGAAGCGTTTTGTGTGCGGCGGTCATGCCGTACATGTCGTATATTTCGCCGGATGCAGTTTTCTTTCCGTGAAATCTGGGGCCGTACCATGAAGCTATGCCTTGCTTCAGGTAGCGGGTAAGGCGGGGTAACAGATTTTCGTCGTCGGCGTTCTGCGTATCAGAATCGCCGGTGTGCAATTTTGAATACTGATTGTCTGTGATGCTGAGTGGCGGGGTTGAAAGGTCGCTGGTTTTTATTTGTTCGGTACTACAACTACATAAAACAAACATTAAAAGTATCGGGATGATCTTATTCATGGGAATGAGCCTTTTTTATTTAAAATAGATAGGCTTAGCTGGTAAACGG
>JALNYY010000042.1 GCA_023229605.1 Methylobacter sp. | reverse complement strand
CGTGCCTGAACATATAAACGCTTCTGCAATTGACATGTACCTGCGCCAGTTGGACGGTGTCACTGACGTTCATGATCTGCATATTTGGGGCCTGAGCACCACCGAAACTGCGTTGACGGTGCATTTGGTCATGCCTGACGGCTATCCTGGCGATGCCTTTATCGATGACATTACGCACACACTGGAAGAACGGTATTCCGTTCATCACAGCACCTTGCAAATTGAACAAGGGACAACCAACCACTCATGTTCACTGGCCGCAACCGAGTCCATTCATGCATCTCCTGATCGTTGAGGACGAAAAGAAAACCGCCGCCTATTTGCAGAAAGGACTGACCGAGCAAGGCTTTATCATCGATGTCTGCATTGACGGCGAAGAAGGTTTGCAGCTAGCCGCTACGGTGGATTACGACCTGATTATTCTCGATGTGATGGTGCCGTTGCGCGACGGCTGGTCCGTACTCAAAGAGCTGCGGCGCGGCGGCAGGCAGACCCCGGTGCTGTTTCTGACGGCGCGCGATACTGTCGACGACCGGGTGAAAGGCCTGGAACTGGGCGCCGACGACTATCTGGTCAAGCCTTTCGCCTTCGTCGAATTGCTGGCGCGGATCCGCTCTATTCTCCGGCGCGGCCCCGCACGGCAGGCGGAACAGCTGACCTTAGCCGACCTGTCGCTCGATCCTGTCCGTCACAAGTCATTCCGTAACGGTCAACGGCTGGATTTGTCGCCCAAGGAGTTCGCGTTGCTGTCGCTGTTCCTGCAACGGCCTGCGGAAGTCCTGTCGCGGACGCTGATCGCCGAGCAGGTTTGGGATGTCCATTTCGACAGCGACACCAATATCGTGGATGTCGCAGTGCGCCGCTTGCGGCAGAAGATCGACGACCCGTTCCCGCAAAAACTGCTGCATACCGTTCGGGGAGTCGGCTATGTGCTCGAAGAACGCTAAACCCTGGTCGATTACGGCCCGACTCACGCTGCTTTACGTCGTCTCGGCTTCAGTGATTCTGCTGGCTATCGGCTGGTATCTGCATCAGACGCTGGCCGAAACCCTGGCACAGGACAACAGGCAGTTCCTGTTAAAAGAGGTTCAGCTGCTGCGCACCGTGCTGCTGGAACAACCGCCGAACCTGGAACGATTGGCGGATGAGCAAAGCGAAGGCATCGACTTGCCGGCAGGCCGTTATTATTCCAGGATACTGGATCAAAGCGGACATAACTTGATCGAAACGCCGGGCATGGAATCCTTGCCGGCTGCAACGCAGTTTCCGGCGCTTGCCGATGATTCGGCAGTACGGAAAATTGCAGACGGACGAACGCTAATGCTGATGACCGCGCAGAGCAAAACCACCCCGCAGCAAACCATTCAAATTGCGCTCGACATTTCGCAAGAAGCGTCGCTCCTTGCCAAATACCGGAGCAATCTTATCGGCTCGCTGTTTTTCGGCCTGCTGTTTTCAACATTGGCCGCTGTTTTTGTTGCGCGGCGCGGCTTGAGCCCTCTTGCTGAAATGACGCGGCATATAGAAGGCATCACCGCCGCCCAACTGGATGAACAGCTGGACCCGGCCGCCGCTCCCAAAGAACTGTCCAATATGGCATCCGCTTTTAATGCGATGCTGCAACGCTTGGCCAAATCCTTCGCGCAGCTGAACCAGTTTTCCGCCGATCTGGCCCACGAACTGCGCACGCCGATCAATAACCTGATGGGCGAAACCGAAGTGGCCTTGTCCAGGCCGCGAAACGCCGGCGAGTACCGTGAGATTCTCGAATCCAATCTGGAAGAATACGGACGGCTGTCGCGAACGGTTGAAACCCTGCTGTTCTTAGCCCGGGCCGAAAACACCGGCATTCCGCTCCGCACAGCCCGGCTGGATGGCAGGGCGGAACTGGAAGCGATTTGCAGTTACCATGAAGCCATAGCTGAGGAAAAAGGCGTTCGCCTGGTCTGCCGGGGCCGGGGGGTTCTTTATGCCGATGCGCAGCTGTTCAAACGCGTGCTCAGCAACCTGTTGCTCAACGCCCTCCAGCACACCCCGAGCGGCGGGGAAATCCGCTTATCGCTGGCTTCGGCTGACGACGGATCGGCAACCGTCGAAGTGCAGGACACCGGCTGCGGTATCGCTGCGGAATACCTGCCCAAGTTGTTCGACCGGTTTTATCGCGTAGACGCTGCACGCTCCGAAGAAGGAACGGGACTGGGTCTAGCGATCGTCAAATCCATCATGGACCTGCATGGCGGGTCGGTGGTCATTAATAGCGAACCCAAGCAAGGAACGCTGGTCACACTGCATTTCACGGCTAAATAGAAACCGGCCGGTCCGACGCGTTATTTTAGTTCCGGGCAACCCCATGACCGAATGCCGTCCACAATACGGCGTCCCATAGCGACGCTGGGCACTTCCAGCCAATGATAAGAAAGCAGGGATAACAATTGCACAATAAGAAGCGTCAGAATGTAGCCGCCAAACCAAAGCCCGGAATGGTCGATTGTCAGCGATTCAAGCCATTTCAACAAATAAGGGGTCAGGCATAACAGGATCAGCATGTGTATCAAATAAGCGCTATAGGACGCCCTGCCTATTTGGCGCAATGCGGGGTGCGACAAAAATGCCTGAGTCCCGACCGAGCCCATGACAAAGAGCAATATCAATCCGGCCCCTAAGCCGGAAGCCAGCCATACTCCGTTTTCGCCGACCTGCCCTTCCATAACGCCGCCGGACGTATAAAGAAACAGCCCAATCAGTAAGACCAGCCGGCGCTGCCGGTTGTTGCGCTCCAAATACCCGGCAATCGCCGGATAATGTCGTGCAATCATCAAGCCCAATAAAAAATGCAGCAGGAAAAAAGATACGCCTAACAGGGTTACAGCGAGCAATGCGAAAAAAATGAGCCAAGCCGTGCCTCTTTCCGCAAGCAACAATCCAACCGGGAGCAGCAACGATAGCACCAGCTCAATTGTCAATGTCCAGGCTTGCGGCAATAAAACGACCATGTCCGGCAAGTTCAACAAGAAGCTTTCACGAACCATATCCGTAACGGTTAAAGGATGGTTGTGCCACATCTCAATAATCCAATCGCTAGGAGGGATGATCGTTTTTAACATCGGGCTTTCGACCGTTTGCAGGTATAAACCGGCGCTGACCAGCAAAATGACGCAATACGGCAGCCAAATCCGGAACAGGCGGCCTATGATGTATCCGCTCAGGTTAAAGCTTTGCAAATCGGGGCTATGTCCCAGGCGGAAATATTTAAGCGAAAGCACCAAGCCGCTCAATACAAAAAACATCGATACTGCCGCCGACCCATTCCACCAGAAATTAAGCGGCGCAGAATCCAGGATTTTCTGGCACAAGGCATTTTCGCAGGGTAAGCCGTAAGCGATTATGAAATGCTCGGTAATGACCGTCAGGGCGGCGAGGCCTCTGATGGTGTCTAAATAGGTGACATGGGTTTTGGTTGGCACGGGCTACAGTAATAAAATCAAATGGGGTTTAAATCGGCATCGTTTTAAATCTTGCTGCGTGTTTGCGGATGGTTGTCAAAGGCTTTTCGGGCATAGCGCCAATGCTCGACGACATTTTCAATGCCATAGCTGTTACTCGGCTTGAGCAAGGTGAAACACTCGGTATTACGCACGAATGCCGATAAAAAATCTCCCATTATGCGTTGCTGGGTTTGATACTGGGCCAGCGCCTCGCGTTTGAGCGCTATATCCTGCCCGCTCAGCTTGAGGCAAACACGGCTATGTCCGCGTAACGGCAAATCGTCGGGCAAATGCAGGGGTTGATCGCTCCAATCCTGCGGAATGCCCCAATCGGAACCTTTCGGCCAGCCGCGTTGCCAGTGGATCAGATAGGCCAACAAACGGGGATGAAGGTGCCTGTCCGGCGTCTGCGACAACCAGTCGTAAATTGCCAGCAGCGTAAACATACCCAGCCCGGCATGGTCGGAATCGTTTTCCATCACATCGGGGAAAGCGATCAATGTGGGTTTGGTTTCCTGCACGATCGCCACCAGCTTGTCGCGTAAGTCCTGGCCGTCCTGGGCATAGCCCCGGTCTTCGGCTTCCCGGTAAGGCACATGGTCAAACCCCGTGAATTCGGACCGCATCGGGTTTTTCCGCCGCCAATGCGAAACCAGGGCTGAATAAATGCTGCCGTCGGAAAAACCCAATAAATCCAGATGAATAAGCTCTTTGCCTAATACCAGGGCGGCGCGGCGCGACTCTTCCAAACGTTTTTCGCCGTAATCGAGATAATCGGCAGCCGACGGATGGCGCTTGCCGGTGTCCTGCATGACGGCAACCACATAGGCATCGCCGGATGTCACAACCACGGTGCGCACCGTGCCGCCGTTGTCCAAGACCCGCTTGATCAGTCCTGCCGAACTCAGGCTTTCGTCATCGGGATGAGGCGCAAACACCAGCAAGCGCTCCCCTTTGCCGATTTCCAATGCCTGTTCGGAAACTGCAAACGTTGGAGCTGCCGCCAGAATCAGCCAGCCGCAAATAAACCATGTTTGAAGAGATTGTTTCATGAAGAATATCCTGAAGTTCCTGCCGCCAGGCATGCCCGCTTACCCGGGCCGGTTGCGGTTCTGCCGCAAAATTTATCCAGCCGGCGAGTAATCTACCATGTTTGCGGATCGTCAACCTGCACTTTGGCGCGGGCGTACCGGAACGGGATTGCGGCTTTCGACAGGTGGTTTGCGCGAGTGCAATCGCTAACTGACATCTACCGTATCCAGCTCCTGCTCTTCAGGCGAGACTAATTTGATGCGCGGCTCAAACAACCGATAAAGAACGGGCACCAGAAAAACAGTCATAACGGTAGCGCTAAACAGCCCCCAAACAATCACAGTAGCCAAAGGGCGCTGCACGTCCGAACCCAGTCCGGTAGCAAGCGACGCCGGCACCAAACCGAGGATGGCGACCAGCGAAGCGACCAGAATCGGACGAATGCAACGCACCGCGCCTTCGACGACAGCCTGGTCCATCGGCGTACCGGCAAGGCGTAATTCGGTGATAGTCCTTACAATCAGAACCCCGTTCATGATGGAGACGCCAAAAACCGCGGCGAAACCGACGCCGGCCGAGACATTCAAATTCATATCCCGGAAATAGAGGGCGGTTATGCCCCCGACAAAGGCGAACGGAATGGCCAGCAGCAGCGACAAAGAAGCGCGCAACGAGCCGAACGTTACCAGCAGCAGCAGAAATATGACGCCGATGCTCGACGGCACCAGTATCTTGAAATGTTGCGCGGCGCGTTCAAGGTTTTCAAACATGCCCAACCAGGCCACGCGATAGCCGGTGGGAACGGCAATTTCCCGGTTGAACCGGTTTTGAGCATCAGCAACAAAACTGCCCTGATCGCGTCCGACTATATCCGTTCTGACTGTCAACCGGCGTCTGCCGTCAGATCGGGCTATCAAGGTCTGCCCATCGATAATATTGATGTGGGCAACCTGAGCCAGCGGGATCGGAATGCCGTCGGCATTATAGACCGGCAGGCGGCCGATAGCGGCCGGCGAACGTAAAACATCTTTACTAAAACGGGCGACAATATCGATACGCCGCTCGCCTTCAAACAAATTGCCGATAGGCGAGCCGCCGATAGCCACATCAATAAGCGATGTTACATCTTCCACCTGGACATTGTAGCGGGCGCACAAGGCCCTATCGGGGCTTATGACTAACTGAGGCTGCGGCCCTTCCTGTTCGATACTGACATCCATCGAGCCCGGAACTTTATTGAGCAGGTCTTGGGTTTTTCTCGCCAGGCTCAGCAAAATGCCGGAATCGACTCCGGAAAACTCGACAGCCAGGTTGGCCGAGGTGCCGTTGGCGTCTTCCGTTACACTGTCGATGATCGGTTGGGTAAAGTTAAACCGCGTGGTGGGGAACTCGTTGCGAAAGCGCGCGCCCAAGGCCGCAAGCAGCTCCTGCTTACGCTTGAACTGGACCCATTGGTCCCGGGGTTTCGGACTGATCAATATCTCCAGCCGGCTGGGCGGAAAAGGATCGGTGCCGCTGTCGCTACGGCCTGCCTGAACGACGATGAAGTCTATATCGGGAAATTCAGCGGCGATTTCGCGCAGCCGTTGGCCGAACTTGGACGACTGCTGCAAAGACGTGCCTTCAGGAAAGTTGGCCCGCACCCAGGCGACGCCCTCATCCATATAAGGCAGAAATTCGGTGCCGAGACGGGGAATAATCAGCATAAGAATGCTGACCAGCCCAGCCACGGCCAATCCGACTGACCGCCAGCGATAATGCAATAAAAAAGTAAGCGTCTTAGCGTAGCGGGGATAAAGCCAGGTTAATATCGGGTTCTCCCAATCACGGTAACCTTTTTTAAACAACATAGTGGATAAAACGGGCACCACAAACAGCGCATATAACATCGCGCCAAACAGGGCAAACAAAATGGTCAAGGCCATAGGACGAAATAACAACCCCTCAATATGCGTCAGGGTCAGCAACGGCAAAAAAGCGCCCACTATCATCAGGATTGAGAAGAATACCGGCCGTTCCACCTGCAAAGCCGCAAGCAATACTGTCTTGGCCGCGCCGGTCTGATCATTTTTTCGCGTTGCGTCATGCAAACGATGGGCAATGTTTTCGGCCATAATCACAGAGCCGTCAACGATAATGCCGAAATCGATCGCGCCGATGGACAGCAGGCCGATCGGGATGCCGAACGCATTCATCATAACCAGGGCGAACAATAGCGAAAAAGGGATGGTCAAAGCCACCACCAAGGCCATGGACGGACGCCCCAGAAAGAACAACAATACCATCGTGACCAGCGAGATCCCCAGCAGTACGCTATGCCCGACAGTGTGCAGGGTATTGTCAACCAGCATCGAGCGGTCATAGAACGGCACTATACTGACGCCTTCCGGCAAATCGACCTGATTAAGTTCGGCGATGACCGTTTTGACATTACTCAGGGTATCCGAGGTGTTTTCCCCCCGGCGCATCAGGACGATGCCTTCAATGGACTCGTCTTTTTTATCCTTACTCAGAATTCCGGTCGGGATTTTGGCATCTACTTCCACATCCGCTACGTCATGCACGTAAATCGGGGTGCCGCCGAAAGATTTGATGAAGATGTCGCCAATTTCCGACACATCCTGCAATGAACCTTTCCCGCGTATCACAAAAGACATACTGCCTCGCGACAAAACGCTGCCGCCCGCGCTTTCATTGTTGGACTGCACGGCCCCGACTACATCATTCAGGGACAGCCCAAAACGCTGTAGCTGCGAGGGATGCATCAGCACCGCATATTGTTTTTCATAACCCCCGAAATTGGTAACGTCGGCGACACCGGATGCGCGAAGCAGATGGGGAGTGACCACCCAATCATTGATAGACCGAAGTTCCGTAAGGTCATAACGGCCGTCCGATACTAATTCATACCGCAGTATTTCACCGTATGCCGTAGCCAATGGGCCGAGCTCAGCCGATGCGCCATTGGGCAATTTTATGTTGGCGAGTTTTTCCTGTACGCGTTGTCTGGCCCAATAGCCTTCAACGCCCTCTTCGAAAGTCAGCTGAACCACCGACAGGCCGAAAATTGTCCGGGAACGGATGTTGACCACGCGGGGAACATTGCGCATTTCAATCTCTACCGGCACAGTCACCTGACGCTCCACCTCTTCCGGCGCCCGGCCCGGATAGACGGTGATCAGCTGAACCATCTGCGAGGATATGTCGGGATAGGCGTCGATCTGCATACTTGAAAACGACCACAAGCCCATGATCATCACTACGATAGTGCCGCCCAAAACCGCCAAGCGATAGTGCATCGCTTTGTTGAGCAATTGCGGAATCATTGCATTACTCCGCCGGACTGGGTTTTATTGTCGGTTTCTTCATTTTGCAGGGCTTCCACCAGCATGGGTTTCAGCAAAATAGCGCCATTGCCGATAATACGTTCGCCGCCTTGCAGGCCTTTAAGTATCTCCACATGGTCGTCAACGCTTTCGCCGACGTCGACTTCGGCGATGCGCCACAAACCAGGCCCGTCGCCGATCAATACATAGTCGGAATTTCCGCTGTGCAGGACGCCGTCTGTCGGAATCAGTATCGCGTCTCGCGGATCGGTGCCTAAGCCGATTTCCGCATACATGCCCGGTTTAAACTGGTCGGCCTGGTCGTTTAATTCAAAAAACACCCGTAAAGTATGTCTTTCGGCGGATAGCGTAGGCGCCAGACTGCGGACTTTACCGGAAAACAGTTGATTCGGAATCCCATAAAACCGGGCTATGCAGGACTGCCCTACCGATACAAGGCCAATTCTCAACTCAGGCACATCGGCCATAACCAGGGAAACGCCGGCGGCAGAGCTTTCCAATAAAAGAGGGTCTACACCCTCTTGCAGCAGCTTTCTCTCTAAAGCCGCGCGACTGCGGGTAGCAACGGTGAGCGCTGTTTCCGCCTCGTAGACGTCTTTTTGCCCTTCCAACTGGACCTGAAGCAAATTAGCTTCCGCAGCGGTCAGGTCCCGAATCGCTTCGGTTCCGGTGGCGACCAGTTTTCTGAGCCGGTCGACAGCCAGTTTTTGGGAGTTGAATTGCGCCGCGGTGAGTTCGCGAATTTTTACCAGGCGCTTGGTATTGAATTCTTTTTCAGCCTGGGCTCTTTGCCAGTCCGCGTAAACCCCGGAAAGCTCAATACTGTTAAATTGCCAACGGTCTTCCATAGGCGACGAACCGATCGGAAGACGCGCCACAACGGCCCCGGTCACAACCAATAACGGCGTGTTGATACGTTTTTTTTGCACTGTCGAAATGTTGAACTTTTTTTCCAGCAGGCTGTCTGCCTTGACCCCGATCACACGAGGCTTAACAATTCGAACGACCGGTGAAACTTCCACTTCAGTTGCTTCTTTTTGATCGGCGGCAGCCGCCTGCCATGAGCCGTTAAACAAGACGGCCAATGCCATGCTGACAGCCAAACCTGTTTTTAACCGGGAAGAGCGCTTAAGGAAATTGTCCATAAACAAAGCCAAATAAATCATCGTAATATTTCTTTGCCGATAGCAGCGTTAAGTTGATTCAAAGAGTGCCAATAGCCGGATCGCCCGCTGATATGGACACGATAGGTTTCCAGGTAGGTTCGTTGCGCATCCAATACTTCTATCAGGGTTTTGCCGCCTAACTCATACGCCTGCGTGATTTTGTCGCGCACGTTTTTTGCCGCTTCCAGCTGTCCCGGATCATCGTTAGTTAAAAATTGATACGAGGAAGCAAACGTTTTAACTGCCTGGTCAATCTCCGCGCGCAGATCCACAAGCTGGGCTTGCAGATTAAACCGGGTCTGGTTTTTAACCGACTTTGCCTTGGCAATATTGCCCTGATTACGGTCGAAAATAGGTACGCTGACATTAACTCCGGCCATCCACGAATTGGCATCAGGAAAGCCGATGGCTTGCTGTTGAAACTGCCTGGAGTATCCGATGGTCGGCGCGACTTGAGGGTAGGCTTTGCTTTCCTGTAGGTTTATATCGGCATCGGCCTTGTCCAATTGACGGCGCAAGGCGTTTAAATCGGGCCTGTTTTCCTCGGCCCATTTGAAAGCGGCTTCGGACTCTATAGGCTTTACCGGAGTGTCCACTTCCAATGTGCCTTTTACCTTGATGGGGATATTTCCTTCAATACCTAACAATGCGCGTAACCGGTTAAGTGCCGACGCTAAATCAAGTTCCCGCGCGTGTATTTCGCGGTGGCCGCTGAAAATAGATAGTTTGATTCGATCCGCCTCGATAGTGCCAACGCCCCCGAGAGCCACCCGGTTAAGAATAATCTTCTCCATCCTGGCCAGATTGCTCTGGTTCTCGTGCGCGACGCCCAACATGGCCTGCATCTCCAGAACGTCATAAAACGCGGCGATGGTTGCCGAAATCCTAAGCCGGACGGTATTGGCAAAATCAGCGGATGCCGCCTCGACGCCCTGCTCTCCCGATGCTACAGCGGCGGCTCTTTTTCCGAACAAAAACCAATCGATAGGCATCGCGACATTAAAATCGAATTGCGGCGGCCCGCCTTGCCGGTTTACTGTAAACGGCCTATTCAAAGGCATTAACTGCACATCGGTATTTATCTGCGGATTCGGTATCAATCCCGCCGTGATCAGGTCGGCTTCGGCCTGACTGATGTTTTCCAATGCCGCGCTGATCCGCGGATCGGATTTCAACGCTGCCTGCACAGCTTGGTTTAATGTGAATTCTTTAGGCTCCGCCAATGTTTCGGAAGGGGCTAAAACAGCGCTTTTTTCCACAGGAAGGGCATTCGTCGGCAAGGCGTCTACAGCCGCCGGTTTAGATTCCTGCATGTACAAAGGCAACGGGGCCGCTTTGTAATCCTGTATCGAACAGCCGCTTAATGCTAAAAAAACGAACGCCGACGATTTGTAAAAGGTTTTAATGAATGAAGATGTTAAGTTAAAAAAGCAATCATGATTAATCCATATTTTTTTTATTTTTTTCATAGACGGATGATTTGTACCTATAACTCCGGAAGGTTTTTAACTGATTCATGACGGCGGATTTCGAATCGGCATAGTCTACACAGTCATAAAAAAAAGTATAGTACAGCACCCCGCAATGCAACGCCTTCCATAGTACCCATTAATTATTACAATTCAATTGCATCGCATCGTCAGCAATCGCATATTAATCTTCATGCCTCCCCCCAAAATCAAGGCTTGTCAATCACCTCATCCTTCAACACATCGAACGGGTTGAACGCAATATTCAGACTGAGTTTCAGATTGATGATGCAGGCTACGGTGGTGCTGGTGAAAATGCAGATCATGATGGCAACCTGGTATTTGACAGCCAGCCAAGGCTCACTGCCGCCCAAAATCTGCCCCGTCATCATGCCGGGCAGAGACACCAGTCCCATTGTCGCCATGCCGGCGATAGTCGGGTTGATTGCGGCTTTGACGGCATCCCGAAAATACGGGCGCACGGCTTCCCAGCGTGTCGCACCCAGCATTAAAAAAGTCGCGTATTCGTTTTCGTTCTTGCGTAGCGCCGAATAGAAGCGCTCCAACGCGATGACGTTTCCCTGCAGACAGTTCCCGAGGATCATGCCGGCCAAAGGCACGATATACCGGGCGTCGTAAAAATGTGTCGGCTGGATTACCAGAATCACCAGATAAGCGGTGGAGAACAGTATGCTGCTTGCAATAGCCGCAAAAGTCGCCAGTGCAAAATAACGCGCTTTAAGCCCGGCGCGCCGCAGGATACTTAAATCGGCGACTATCAGCATCACCAATATCCATAAGCCGTTGAGCCAGGGATTGTTGAGATTGAACAACATCTTCAGATAGATGCCGACCAGCATTAACTGGATGCTCATGCGCAGAATGCTGATGCCGATATCCCGACTCAAGCGCAGGCCGATCAGCCGGAGCAGTAACCAGGGCAGCAAACAGAGGCCGTAGAGCAGCGCCATCTGCGGCAGTTCAATATCAAGTGTTTCCATGATGCGCCGCCTGAGTCAACCGACCCGCTTCAAGCTCGAAAATAATATCGCAACGCTCCAACCACTCAGGGTCGTGAGCCACCGAAAGAACAGTCAGCTGGGGATCGGAGAAAACATCGAATACGGCTTGCTTGCTTTCCGCATCCAGTGCGCTGGTCACCTCATCCAACAGATAAAGCTTTTTGCCCAGCAGCAGGCCTCGAGCCAGCGCAATCCGTTGTTTTTCTCCGCCGGAAATACGGCTGCTTTGCCGGTTTAGAATGCCCGCAGGCAGTTGCAGCCGTTGCAACACTTCAATAAGTCCGGTTTCCGTGGGCCGACGACCGCGATGCGCTTTAAATTGAAAAGGCAACAACAGGGCTTCCCGCACGCTTTCAGCGGCCAGCATCGGTTCTTGCCCAATATAGGCGGCACAGCTCCGAATGGCCTGAACGGATGCCGGAGTCAGCGGTTTTTCCTGAAAGTAAACCGTGCCTGATTTTATAAGGTGGAGTCCCAACAAGGTTTTCAGCACACTGCTCTTACCGGCGCCGGATTTCCCGCATAACACGGCTTTTTCTCCGGGTAAAAGAGCAAAACTGACGTCGGATAGGATCGTTTTTTCGTGGCTGGCGACCGACACTTGGTCGAACCGAATGATAGGGGACATTAAGTGATTGTTCTGAACTGAATTCGCCGTGACAAAAGAAACATTCGGGATCTATGGCTATTAAAAAGAACCTGCTGAAAACGGACATATGCAATGCCCGGCAGAACTGCAAACCAATTTCACACTCGCTAGTCCATGAAGATGTAGCCCGCAGCCATGAGAAGCGCGTGAGTTAAACAGCCCTCTTATTTCAATAAATGCTTAACCTCATCCCTTTCCGCTTTTAATTCAGCCTCGGTGACCCGCATTCTTTGCCAGCTGAACTCGTTAATATCCAGGCCTCTTACAATATTAACCTCGCCGTCAATTACCGTTACCGGGAAAGAGTAAACCAGCCCGGACTCAATGCCGTAATTGCCGTCCGATAACACAGCCATACTCACCCAGTCGCCCTGGTCGGTGCCCAGAGCCCAGGATTTCATCTGCCCTATCGCTGCATTTGCAGCCGATGCGGCGCTGGATTGCCCCCTGGCTTTAATGATTTCAGCCCCCCGCTGCTGAACGATCGGAATAAATTCATTGACGTACCAATCGTTATCAACCAAAGACAAGGCATCCTGTCCCTTGACCTTGGCATGATGGATGTCAGGATACTGCGTAGTCGAGTGATTGCCCCAGACAATCATGTTTTTTATATCGGCAGGCAAAACACCGCATTTTTCAGCCAATTGGCTTAACGACCGATTGTGATCCAACCTTGTCATTGCGGAAAAATTTTCCGGTTTTAAGTCCGGCGCATTGCTCAACGCAATCAGGGCGTTGGTGTTGGCCGGATTGCCTGTCACCAAAACCTTTACCTTTCTGCTTGCGACATCACTCAAGGCCTTGCCCTGGACCGCAAAAATCTCTGCATTTACTGCCAACAAATCCTTGCGTTCCATGCCCGGCCCTCTTGGCCGGGCGCCGACCAAAAATGCGTAGTCGACATTCTTAAAGGCTACCCTGGGATCGTCGGTAACTTCAATGCGATGCAGCAAAGGGAAAGCACAATCTTTTAACTCCATCACCACGCCTTGCAAGGCGCTCATTGCCGGGGTTATTTCGAGCAAACGCAGTACGATCGGCTGGTCTTTACCCAGCAACGCGCCGGCGGCCAATCGGAACAGCAAAGAATAGCTGATCTGCCCTGCGGCGCCTGTTACAGCAATGTGAACGGGTGTTTTCATCTGTTTTTCCTTTGATTTTTATATTTTTTCCTAAGCTTATTCGATAAAGCTACCAAGATAATCGGAAAATATCGGAATTAAACCCCATTCCCGGCAACGCCTAACAGCCACGGCATAACTCTATTTTTACAGATAATAGCGAAGATAAGCCTCTCCTAGCAAGCATATCAAAAAAACACGCCAAAATTACAAATCCCGCCTAATCAGGAAGCAGGCTAAATAAGGCGGTGTTTCGTTTATCGAGATATAATACGGCGGTTTAATATCCGTATTCACGTACACCAGACTAACCCATCACGAGTAAGTTAATGAAAAAACTGCTATTCCAATTCGATACAGACACTCACCCATCAGTTTTCGATACTGTTGTTGCCTATGACGGCGGTGCGGATCATGTAATCGGACATGGAGGATTGACGCCTGACAACATCTCGGCGCTGGTTGAAGGCACGATATTTACCCGCGCACCCAAAGACAAAAAAAATACCGCCATTTTTGTCGGCGGCAGCGACATGATCGCCGGTCAGGCATTATTTACCGCAGTGCAAAAACACTTTTTCCCGGGGTTCCAGGTTTCGGTGATGCTCGACAGCAACGGCAGCAACACCACGGCCGCGGCCGCCGTTGCAAAACTGGCGTCCAGCGGCGCTCTGACCGGTAAAAAAGCGGTGGTGCTGGCCGGCACCGGCCCGGTAGGACAACGCGCTGCGGCGATGCTGGCAAAGGAAGGCGCCGACGTAACATTGACGGCCCGCAAAATGGAGCGCGCCGTTCAAGCCTGCGACAACATGAAAGCACGCTTTGGCGTAAACCTGACCCCTGCCGAAGCTTTCGACAATAATGCCAGGGGCAAGGCTATCGAACACGCCAACATTGTTTTAGCAACCGGTGCGGCAGGCGTAGAGCTGCTCACAGCCGAGCAATGGCTGCATAACCCCCATATCGAAATGATCGCAGACGCCAACGCTACGCCCCCATTGGGCATAGGCGGCACCGACGTGATGGACAAAGGCAACCTGCGCAACGGCAAAATTATCTGGGGCGCTATCGGCTTCGGATCGCTAAAGCTGGCCTTGCACCGCGCCTGTATCGCAAAGTTATTTGAAGACAACAAGCAGGTTTTCGATGCCGAAAACATCTTTGCCCTGGCCAAGGAAATGGCTTAAACCGCGCCTGTTGCAGCCACAAAACCTGACATGAACTCTTCAGCGCATCAAGCCGATCCGGCAGCGATAAGACAAGACGCCCTCAGCATTTTCCGGGCAGGCATAGCGGCGGCCGATCCTTATCTGGCTGTTAAACGCTATCTTGTCCCGGAGCTCTTTGGCAGTTATGCAAAAGTGCATCTTATCGCTTTCGGCAAGGCCGCCTGTGCGATGGCGCAGGCGGCGCAGGAAATCATTCCTGCGGGAATGCTGGCGGGCAACGGTATCGCCGTCACCAATTACGAGAATGCGACCGGCGTCGACAATGTCGACGTGATCGGCGCCGGGCATCCTCTGCCCGATGCCGCCGGGCTTGAAGGCGCGAAAATCATTGCGGACCGGGTGCGCAATGCTAAAGAGAACGAACTGGTGCTGGCGCTGGTCAGCGGCGGCGGTTCTGCGCTGATCCCGTACCCTGCCGGCCAAATCACTTTGCAGGAAAAGATTGCCGCCACCGCACTGCTGCTGGCCTCGGGAGCTACCATCAACCAGATTAACTGCGTGCGCAAACATTTGTCGCAATTAAAAGGCGGCGGCCTGGTCAAAATGGCGGCACCCGCCGCTGTGCATGCGCTTATTTTATCCGATGTTTTGGGCGACGACTTGAGCGCCATTGCCAGCGGCCCCACCGTAGCTGACGACACCACTTATGCCGACGCCATTGAGGTTTTTAAGGCCAAAGGCGTTTGGGAACAGGTTCCAGCCAATGTCCGGCAGCATCTGGAACAGGGCAAACTGGGCGCTATTGCCGAAACCCCCAAACCGGGCGACGATATTTTTAAAGCCTGTCCTGGGCATAGCCGAAGGAATACCGGACATACCCTGATCGGCAGCAATGCCATCAGCGTCAACGCAATGCTGCAAGCCGCTCAAGAGCTGGGTTACGAAACCGAACTGTACAGCGATCATTTATGCGGCGAGGCTAGGACTGTAGCGGCGGCTATAGTCGCCCGGTGTGTCGAAGGGCGACTGCCGAAAGCAGGCGCTTTAGGCGAAATCGCCCTGCTGGCGGGCGGCGAAACCACGGTCGCCTTAAAAGGCACTGGACGCGGCGGCCGCAATCAGGAAATGGCGCTGGCTTTTGCAATAGCCGCTGAAAAACGTAGCTTACCCGGCAACTGGGCATTCCTCAGCGGCGGCACCGACGGCCTGGACGGCCCCACCGATGCGGCCGGAGGCATCGTCGACCCGAACACGATTAAACGTATGATTCAGGCAGGCGTAAGCCCTAGCGAACTGCTTGAGAATAACGATTCATACGCCGCGCTAAAAGCGTCCGGCGACTTAGTGATTACCGGCGCGACAGGCACCAATGTCGCCGATCTGCAAATATTGCTGATCCAGCCTGCACCTTAAACAAAAAATATTAATCCAGGAGAACACTATGTTTAAAAAATCAATGACTATTAAAGGCTTCGATGATGAATTGTTTCAGGCACTCGAAGAAGAACGCCAACGCCAGGAAGATCACATCGAGCTGATCGCCTCCGAAAACTATTGCAGCCCGCGGGTCATGGAGGCGCAAGGCACCCAGTTGACCAACAAATATGCCGAAGGCTACCCCGGCAAGCGTTATTACGGCGGCTGCGAATTCGTCGACAAGGCCGAGCAATTGGCCATCGACCGCGCCAAAGAACTGTTCGGCGCGGATTACGCGAATGTCCAACCGCATTCAGGCTCGCAAGCCAACATGGCGGTATTCATGGCCCTGATACAACCGGGCGACACCATCCTGGGCCTGAGCCTTGCCGACGGAGGCCATTTAACCCACGGCGCCAAGCCTAACTTCTCCGGCAAAATCTACCATGCGGTGCAATACGGCCTGCACCCGGAAACCGGCGAAATCGATTATGCTCAAGTTGAAGCCCTGGCGCTGGAACACCGGCCCAAAGTGTTGATTGCAGGTTTTTCCGCCTACTCGCGCATCTGGGATTGGCAACGCTTCCGCGACATCGCCGATAAAGTCGGCGCTTACCTGTTTGTCGATATGGCGCATATCGCCGGCTTGGTTGCCGCAGGCTTATACCCCAACCCCGTGCCGATTGCCGACGTGGTCACCAGCACCACGCACAAATCCTTGCGCGGCCCGCGCGGCGGCCTGATTTTGTGCAAAAGCAACCCGGAGCTGGAGAAAAAATTCGACTCCAACATCTTCCCCGGCATTCAGGGCGGCCCGTTAATGCACGTGATTGCGGCCAAAGCCGTTGCGTTTAAAGAAGCCATGCAGCCCGAGTTCCGCGTTTATCAGCAACAGGTTATTAAAAACGCCCAGGCCATGGCAGCAGTATTTATGAAACGCGGCTTCGACGTGGTGTCCGGCGGCACCGACGATCATTTGATGCTGGTTTCCTTGATCGCCAAAGGCATCACCGGCAAAGCGGCCGATGCGGCCTTGAGCAAAGCGCATATCACCGTCAACAAAAACGCCGTGCCTAACGACCCGCAATCGCCGTTCGTGACCAGCGGCATCCGTGTCGGCACGCCGGCACCGACCACGCGCGGCTTTAAGGAAGCGGAAATGATCGAGATCGCGAACCTGATGTGCGATGTGATGGAAAACATGGAAGACGAATCTGTGCTTGCCGCGGTACGCGAGAAAGTCAGCAATCTGTGCGCGCGGTTTCCGGTTTATAGTTGATTGTCATTTGGCATCAAAGTGTTGGGGTGAGCTTGCTAACTCCAACAAGGGCGTGTAAGTTTATGTTCATTGAATCAATAATCGCTAACCTAAGCTTACATGTCCAAAGATTTAAACAGGGGGAAACTGATGACACATTCCATTCAAGAAATAACCGCAAAAATCAGCGCACTCCCTGAGCCTATGCAACAAGAAGTGTTCAATTTTATTGAGTTTATGCAGGCTAAGGTTGCTCACCAAACATTGCCATCAAAGCATGAACCAGCCTTGTTAAGCGAGCAAGTATTAGCAGTCGATTGGAATCGGCCTGAAGAGGATGAGGCATGGGCGAGTTATCAGTAGCCGATATTGTTTTTGTCTCATTCCCATTTTCGGATTTAAGCCACGCGAAGTTAAGACCTGCGTTAGTGCTAGCCTATGCTCAACGAAACGATTGGATATTGTGTCAAATCACCAGTAAATCATATAACGACGACAAGGCTATACGCATTGATGAGGCCGATTATAAAAACGGCAGCCTGAACGTGGTTAGCTTTGTTCGACCCGGTAAACTATTCACTGCCAATGTAGCACTGATCAATAAAAACGTAGCCACACTTACCAATTCGTCACATGAAAAAGTAATAAGCACCATCCTGCAAATACTAAAAAATGGTCAATAGCCAAGATTCAACCAACTCCTTTTTTTGAAAAATAAATATGTCAGATATAGAAATCGCCCAACAAGCCGACATGAAGCCGATCATCGGCTTGGTTAAAGAACAATACGGCATCGACGCCGAGCACCTTGACCCTTACGGCCATTACAAAGCCAAGATGTCGCTGGAATACGTCAACAGCCTGTCCGATAAAGAAGACGGCAAGCTGATTCTGGTCACCGCGATCAGCCCGACCCCGGCCGGCGAAGGCAAGACCACCACCACCGTGGGCCTCGGCGATGCGCTGAACCGCATCGGCAAAAAAACCATGATGTGCCTGCGCGAACCGTCATTAGGCCCGTGCTTTGGCGTGAAAGGCGGCGCGGCGGGCGGCGGTTACTCGCAGGTTGTGCCGATGGAAGACATCAACCTGCATTTTACCGGCGATTTCCACGCGATCGGCGTCGCGCATAACCTGCTGTCGGCGTTGATCGACAACCATATCAATCACGGCAACGATCTGGACATCGACCCAAGGCGCATCCAATGGAAGCGCGTGGTCGACATGAACGACCGGGCGCTCCGCAACATCGTGGTCGGCATGGGCGGGCCCGCCAACGGCTATTTGCGTGAAGACGGTTACGACATCGTGGTCGCGTCCGAAGTCATGGCGATTTTATGCCTCGCCACCAGCCGTGCAGACCTTAAAGAACGTCTGGGCCGCATCGTGATCGGCTATAAGTCCGACCGGGTGACGCCGGTTTATGCCCGCGACCTGAATGCGCAAGGCTCGATGGCGGCCTTGTTGAAAGATGCGATCAAACCCAATCTGGTGCAGACGCTGGAAAACAATATCGCGATTATTCACGGCGGGCCGTTCGCCAATATCGCCCACGGCTGCAACACCGTAACCGCCACCAAAACCGCGCTGAAACTGGCCGATTATGTAGTGACCGAAGCGGGCTTCGGGGCCGACTTGGGCGCTGAAAAGTTTATCGACATTAAATGCCGCATGGCAGGGCTCAAACCCTCCGCAGTGGTGCTGGTTGCTACGGTCAGGGCGCTTAAATTCCACGGCGGCGTGGTTAAGGAAGAACTAAACCAGGAGAATCTGGCGGCCCTGGAACAAGGCTTCGCCAATCTTGAGCGCCATTACCACAATATTACCCATCATTACGGCCTGCCTTGTGTGGTGTGCATCAACCACTTTACTTTCGATACCGATGCGGAAATTGCGTTGCTGAAGAAAAAATGCGAAGCCTTGGGCGCACGCTGCGTGGTTTCCAAACATTGGGCGGAAGGCGGAGCCGGTGCGGAGGAACTGGCTCATGTAGTCGGCGGCATCGTTGACAATCGCGAACCCGGATTTAACTACGTCTACGATGAAAACCTGAGCCTTTGGGAAAAAATCGAAGCCATCGCCACCAAGCTCTACGGAGCCGGCAGCGTCACAGCCAGCGCCAAAGTCAAAGCGCAACTGGCCGCATGGAATGCCGATTACGGCAAGTTCCCGATCTGCATCGCAAAAACCCAAATGTCGTTTTCAACCAACCCTGGTTCCAAGGGCGCGCCTTCCGGGCATGTCATCGAAATCAGCGATGTCCGCCTCGCCAACGGCGCCGGCTTTATTGTGGCAATTGCGGGTGATATGATGACCATGCCCGGCCTGCCTAAAGTGCCTGCTGCGGAACGTATCGATATTGATGATAACGGTAAAATCACCGGATTGTTTTAACCCAATCAGGGGATTCGAAATTTCGAATCCCCACCTTATTCCCTTTCACCCAAGGCAACATTATGACAGAGCAAAAATTTCGACTCGTTACACGCAGTGATTTTGACGGCTTAATCTGCGCGGTTTTATTAAAAGAACTGGACTTGATTGACGACATCAAATTCGTTCATCCCAAAGACATGCAAGATGGCGTCATCGAAATTAACGACCGCGACATCACCACCAACCTGCCTTATGTCAAAGGCGTACATCTGGCCTTCGACCATCATTTAAGCGAGACCATCCGCAATGAAAAAGCTGACAATCACATCATAGACCCGGACGCCCCTTCCGCAGCGCGAGTCGTTTACGATTACTACGGCGGCGCAACCCGCTTTCCTGCTGCATGGAACGAAATGATGGCGGCTGTCGACAAAGGCGATGCGGCGCAATTCAACCGTGAAGAAATTTTAAACCCGGAAGGCTGGGTGTTAATGAACTTCCTGATGGATGCGCGTACCGGTTTAGGCCGGTTCAGGGACTTTACCGTGTCGAACTATCAATTAATGATGAACCTGATCGATTACTGCAAAAATCATAGTATTGATGACATTCTGCAACTCAGTGACGTCCAGGAACGGGTCAAACTGTTCAAAGAACACGAAGCGGCAGCCAAAGAACAAATCCAACGTTGTTCTACGGTTCACAACAATCTGGTGGTATTGGATTTGCGCAACGAAGAAACCATCTACGCAGTCAACCGTTTCATGATTTATGCGCTGTATCCCGAGTGCAATATCTCCATCCATGTCATGTGGGGCGTTAAGCAGCAAAACACTGTGTTTGCGATTGGAAAATCAATCTTGAACCGCACCTCCCATACCAATGTCGGCGAGCTTTGCTTGAGCTATAACGGCGGCGGACATATGAATGCGGGTACTTGCCAAGTCGATAACCAAGACAGCGAGGAACACTTAAAAGCGATTATTGCCAAAATCAACCAAGATGGTTGAAAGCAAAATCTTTAATTCACCACGAAGGCACGAAGTTTTTTATCATCGGCTTTATGTAAAAATCGAACGGCTAACCTGACGCCTTTATTTAAATTAGGAGCGGGCCATGCCCGTGATAGGGGGGGGCAGCGATTTATAACTTGTCGCCCCATCATCGCGGACATGCCCCTACGCTATCACCGTGCTTAACTTAACGCCATAGAGCATAGCCGAAGGTCTTAGGACGGATTTACTCTTATCAATATCTCAATGAAGATGCTTTACCCACTATATTTCACATAGCCCCCTTATCTTCGCGTCCTTCCTGCCTTCGTGATGATAATTTTTTCACCCAAATCAACACCCCTATTCTCCTGTATAATGTTTAGCCAATCCTTTAAGAACTTACCGCGTTTATGTATAGATATGAGGGCCGCGTTATCCACGAAAGCCACGATGATGACGGCATTTTAGAAGTTGTCGAACGTGACGGCGTAAGGTCGCTGCACTTCGGCTCGTTTCCCCGGCAGAGCAGCATGCTGCTGGCCGAGCCGGATAAACTGTACCTGAATTATGTGCGCTGCATGACCAGCTGGATCTTGTTTAAGCCCACGCTTGACGACGAGGCTTTGATTATCGGTTTGGGCGGCGGCTCGTTAACCAAATACCTGCTGCATCATTTCCCGGAATGCCGCTTGAGAGCCGTGGAATACAGGGCGAGCGTGGTCAAAATCGCGCGCAGTCATTTCGGCCTGCCGCTGGACCCGCGTCTGAAGGTTATCGTCGATGACGGCGCGAAATATGTCCGCCAGCGCACCGACAGCCAAAGCGGGCAATACAGCCTGATGTTTGTTGACGCGTTCGACCATGAAGGCATGGCGCCGTCAATCAGTAATCATGCGTTCTTCGATGCCTGCAAAATGCTGTTAAAAAAAGACGGCATGATGGTCATCAATCTTTGGGGCGGCCTGAAAAATCCCTTATTCCAGCAAGCGGCGCTGTGGCTGGGACAGACTTTCGACTGGCGGATTTTATTTCTGCCGGTTAAAGACCGGGGCAATATTATCGGCCTGGCCTTTAACGAAGGGGCTCCTCTCTATTCCCTGAAAGACCTGCGAACCCGCGCCATCATTCTCGAACAGCTTTACCAGATCGAATTTGTCTCTTATTTAAGGGACATCATCAAGCACAATTCCAGCGTCATCAACAACTCGATAAGAAAATAATGTCTACCGCCTTGCAAACCGAACCCAATCTTTTCAGCTACAGGAAATACTGGGCGCAACGCTTCGGCATTGCCCCCGTTCTGCCGATGAGCAAAGCTGAAATGGACGAACTCGGCTGGGACGCCTGCGACATAATCCTGGTGACCGGCGACGCCTATATCGACCACCCGAGCTTCGGCATGGCGCTGATCGGCAGGCTGCTTGAAGCGCAGGGCTTCAGGGTCGGCATCATCTCCCAGCCCGACTGGACCAGCGCCAAGGATTTTTCCAAGCTGGGCCGTCCCAAGCTGTTTTTCGGCGTGACTGGCGGCAATATGGATTCGATGGTCAACCGGTACACCTCGGACAAAAAAATCCGCTCGAACGACGCCTATACGCCGGACGGCGCGGCGGGCAAGCGCCCCGACCGCGCCGTCAACGTCTACTCGCACCGCTGCCGCGAAGCTTACAAGGATGTCCCTATTATCATCGGCGGCATCGAAGCCAGCTTACGGCGCATCGCGCATTATGATTACTGGTCGGACAAGGTCAGGAAATCGGTGCTGCTGGACTCCAAAGCCGACCTGCTGGTTTACGGCAATGCCGAGCGCCAGATCGTCGAAATCGCCCATCGCCTGGCGAACGGCGAAGCCATATCGGATCTGAAAGGCATACGCGGCACCGTGCATTTCGTCAAACAAATACCGGAAGGTTTTGCGGTTAAGGATTCCACCGACATCGATAAACCCGGTGCGACGATGATGCCTGTCGATCCGTATCAGGAACAGCCTGCTTGCGATAAAAAACCGGATCAGGGCAATACTGACGAAAAAATCATTCATTTTGATAAATCGCTGCTCAGAAACCGGCGCTCACAAACCGTCATCCGCCTGCCCGCCTACGAAGCGGTAAAAGACGACCCGATACTGTACGCCCACGCATCAAGGGTCATGCACGGCGAAACCAACCCAGGCAATGCGCGCCCGCTGATTCAGCTGCACGGATCACGGCAAGTATGGATCAATCCGCCCCCGATTCCGTTGACCACCAAAGAAATGGACGGCGTATTCGACCTGCCCTACTCCCGCGTACCGCATAAAGAATACGGCAACGCCAACGTGCCCGCCTTTGAAATGATCCAGCATTCGGTCAACATCATGCGCGGCTGTTTTGGCGGCTGCACCTTCTGCTCGATCACCGAACATGAAGGACGGATCATCCAAAGCCGCTCGGAAGATTCGATCATCAAGGAAATCGAAGCCATCCGCGACACCTCGCCCGCGTTTACCGGCCATATTTCCGACCTGGGCGGCCCTACCGCCAACATGTACCGGCTGGCCTGCAAAGATCCGAAAATCGAAGCGGCCTGCCGCAAGCCGTCCTGCGTTTATCCCGGCATTTGCCCCAACCTAAACACCGATCATACCCCGCTGATTAAGCTCTACCGCAGAGCCCGCGCATTGCCCGGCATAAAGAAAATATTTATCGCATCCGGTTTGCGTTACGACCTGGCCGTGGAATCGCCGGAATACGTCAAGGAACTGGTCACCCATCATGTCGGCGGCTACCTTAAAATCGCCCCGGAACACACAGAGCAAAGCGTGTTGTCCAAAATGATGAAGCCGAGCATGGGTACCTACGACCGCTTCAAAGACATGTTCGACAAGTTTTCCAAAGAAGCCGGCAAAGAGCAATACTTGATCCCGTACTTTATCGCCGCACATCCCGGCACCACCGATAAAGACATGCTCAATCTGGCCTTATGGCTAAAGCGCAACGGCTTCAGGGCCGACCAGGTGCAGGCATTTTTGCCGTCGCCGATGTCCATCGCCACCGCGATGTATCACTCCGGCAAAGACACTTTGCACAAGGTCAGCCGAACCGTAGCCGATATACCGATCCCCAAAAGCGTCAAGCAACGCCGCCTGCACAAAGCTTTTTTGCGTTATCACGACCCCAAGAACTGGCCGTTATTGCGCGAAGCCTTAAAAGACATGGGCCGTAGCGATCTGATCGGCAACGGCAAGCAGCATTTGATCCCCAGCTTTCAGCCCAAAGGCACAGTCGAAACGCCCGACAAAATCCAGCGTTTTAAAACCAAATATACCGGACTGGACAACACCCGTTCAGGGAAAAACAAGCCGCATTCTGGCAACAAACACAAGGCAGGAAGAAAGCCTAAATAATCCATGAAAGTACTAGCCAAAGAAAATTTGTTGTGTATAATACCCGCTTCTTCGCTGGTGTAGCTCAGTCGGTAGAGCAGCTGATTTGTAATCAGCCGGTCGCGGGTTCGATTCCCATCGCCAGCTCCAAATAAATCAAAGGGAATCAATGACATCCAACGTCTTGATTCCCTTTTTTTATGCCCGCTCTAAATCGTTGCGTGACTCATTCTCCGCAGACCTTTTCCGCTGCCGCAATCAAATTACCCAATTCCGCAGACGAATAATGGATCGGTGATCCGGCTCGATTTGTGCCCAGCTGGAAGATTGCATTAATTTCAGCAAACTATAAAGAGCCTAAAGAATTAGCAAATATTTTTTAGCGTTTTGGCACTTTGGGCGGTTCGGACCAAGCGCCAGCACCGCGTTCTTGTCGTTTTTTACCGATACCGGCCAATTCCAGTAACCACTCCGGTGTTTGCTCAATCACATCAAAAACATGCGCACCCAAGGCTGCTATTACCTTTTTGGCAAAGCGTGGGTTTTCAATACCGTCTAAGGTGGTGGGGGCTACGACTTTTAAAACGGTCGTTTTAAATTGTTGCCCATGTTGGCGGTCATTAACCCAAAAGCCTAAGCATTCGACATACTCGCCAGCAGTCACACTGGCAGCCGATCCAATTACGGTTACAACGTCTCTGCTGTAGTCTTTGACGTTGATTCGCAGTACACAAAAACCTGATGATTCACGGTGAAACGTAACGCGCTATCGAACCCTGTAGGCTAATTAGCGGATTATCGGCGGTATGAGGTGAATTAGGTTGGGAGCTCATAGCCACAGCTGCATGGAGTCAAGCATTTAGGGTTTCCATTCTATTTGCTGTAACTCCTGATTGATGAGGGCTAGGTCAATTGCTTCGGAATCAAATTTCCCACCAACCCATTCCAGATAAGAATCATGCTCTTCATGACTTTCATCTCGCAGTGCGTCCAGAAAGTTTTCATACCCCCATATGCCACCGACATCTTCAGGCGGACAAGCTCGCTTCCCCTTAATACATTGCGGATATTTTTCACCCAACGTTGGCGATAAGATTTTTTCTACCAACAATAAGTGCCTCCAACCATCACCAAAATCATATTCGTAGATAAACTTACACTTAATAGATGGAGCAATTTGTTCCAATTTAAACTCACGTTCATCTATCACTGGCGCCCAATCTTCAATACTGGGAATGCCGTAATGTTCACCATCAATACTAAATTGATGCAAATGACTATCGGTCCACCCCATTGCTCCCTGAATGATTTGGTGTAGTTGGTACAAGTTGAAGCTACCCGGCACCAATATGCGTCGCCAAATTGGTGGACGAGAATCATCGAGTGTGATTTTTAATTGGTAAATAACGCAGGGAGATTTTATTGGCATAAAGACGACTACCTTCGTGTAGTGTGATTCCTGTTTAGGCAAGCATTTCAATATTACCACCTTCAGAACCTATTTTGGTAACTTACTCACCAACAAATTATTAAAAACAATATGATAGGTATTTTTTACGGTCAATATTCAAGTTGAATCTGCTAGAATGAGCACCCTATTTGTCAGGAGTTCCAAATGGTCAAATCAGAGTTGATGCGGTAAGTTGCAAGTACCGCATCACAGACTAATTTAGTAAGAGTAGTCATGCTACCCCTGCAGATCACTACAATTTTTACAGTTGACCAGCTTAATCCAGGTAAAATGGGCTAAATTGCCGATAACGGTAAACTTCCGACTACCTATCGAAGATAAAACAATGCGGACAGGATTTTTCAATCATCTTTTACTCATCTGTCAGTTTGAAATCAAAAGAAGCTTTGCAACCCGAAAAGGCTTACTGTCTCTGGTTACCTTTGCGGTCATTTGGTATTTCATCCTACTGTATCCGCTTCGCTTTGCTGCTGGCTTAGTGTTGCAGGAAAATGGCTTAAACCAACACTTCAGTTTTTTTGATTTTATCGGCTTTGGTTCAATCCAGCATTGGTCCATTCCTGAATTCGGCGTGTTTTGGCAACTTGCGTTGATGATCTTCCCGATGTTGAGTATCACTCTTGCAGCCGATCAGACCAGTTCTGATCGGGAGCGAGGCACCTTACGTTTTATTGTAATGCGCAGTAGTCGTGACCGGGTACTCTTTGGCCGGTTTACAGGCGTTATGATCATTCAGGCACTGTTGATTGGTGCCGCAGCCTTGAGCACCTTGGTTCTGGTTTTGAGTCGTGATATGTCGCTTGTTTCTTCTGCATTACCGGACTTGTTCGCTCTCATCGTTAATTTAATCTTAATTGTTCTACCCTTTACCGCCATGATGGCGGCTTTATCCGCTCAGGTTAAGTCTGCCCGACAAGCGACCCTCTGGGCTATTCTGATCTGGACGTTTATGGCAGGCATCATTAGCGGTTTGGCTTACTACGTGCCTGGACTCGGTTTTCTTAAATTGCTGATCCCCGGCTATCAATTATCCGAGGTGGCGCAACTGTCGGGATGGCAAGCTCTGCAATTGGCTTATATTCCCCTCTTACAAAGCCTTGTTTTGTTAGCTTTTGGGCGGTGGATAATGGCAAGGCAAGCGCTATGAGTTCATCCATCATTCAATGCCAACAGCTTAACCACGTTTATTCCGGTAAAGTCGCGCTGAACGACGTCAACGTTGAACTGGAGGCGGGCGAGCCTATCGGTTTGGTCGGTCCCAATGGGGCCGGAAAAACCACCTTGCTCAGTATATTGTCTGGTTTTTTACGTCCCACTTCCGGCATTGTCAGGTTGTTCGGTTACCCGCCCGGTGCTGTACAACTCAATGGCAAGGTTTCGGCACTGCCCCAGGATGCCAGATTAGACCCGAGTTTTACGCTAATAGAACAACTTATTTATTATGCGCGTCTACAGGGCTTCACTAAACAACAGGCAATTCTGGAAGCCGGCAGAGTTTTAGAGGCCTTCGCATTAGCAGAGGCCGCCCATGAAAAACCCGGGGTGCTGAGTCACGGCAAGGCTAAACGGGCGGCGATTGCTCAGGCGTTGATAGGTAAACCGACACTGGTATTACTGGATGAACCCACGGCTGGGCTTGATCCAGTGAATGTCCGAAGGGTGCGGTCAATCATTGCAGAACAATCGTCAGCGACAACTTTTATCATCAGCTCCCACGATTTGACTGAACTTGACCGTCTGTGTCGGCGTATATTACTGCTGGAAAATGGCGTATTGCAGTCAGAGACGATACACATCAACGAACAACAGTCTGCCTCCCGGTTTATTACCCTGCAAATGGAATCCTGCCCGGCATTAGAAGTGACTGCTAAACTGAAGGCGTTAGAAGGTGTATTGCAGGTCACTAACCCACAAAAAAATGAATTTGTTGTGGCCTACAACGCTGAGTTGCAACCCAATATGGATCTGCAACTGATGCAGTGCCTCCAAACTAATCACTGGCAATATCGGCAGTTGAGCCACGGCAAGACCCTGGAAGAAAAACTGTTTTTTAGCGAGTAATTTAGCCAACACAATATCTATACAGAGCAGATGATGGGAAAAATGAAAACAGAACAACAAGAGATTTTAAGTAAGGTTCCAGAGGTAACATTAATCTTCTGGATCATAAAGGTTCTTGCTACAACTCTTGGAGAAACCGGCGGGGACGCCGTATCCATGTCGATGAATCTCGGTTATCTCGTTGGCACTGAGATATTTGCAGCCGTATTCATTGTTGCGGTCATTGCACAAATTTCTGCAAAGAGGTTCCATCCAGTTATCTACTGGACAACAATTATTGCCACAACAACGGTTGGAACGACGCTGGCAGACTTCGCGGACCGTTCGCTTGGTATCGGTTATGCGGGCGGAACGGCAATTTTATTTACATTGCTGATGGGATCGCTGCTCATTTGGTATCGCACGTTGGGTTCGGTCGCAGTGGACACTGTCAGTTCACCGAAATCTGAGATGTTTTACTGGGTAACAATCATGTTTTCTCAAACCTTAGGTACTGCTCTCGGTGATTGGACGGCAGATACGGCAGGTCTTGGTTACGGCGGTGGGGCTATTGTGTTTGGCGCTATGTTGGCGGTTATTGCAGTAGCCTATTTCCGAACAAAGATTTCCCACACTGTACTTTTCTGGGCGGCATTCATTCTTACTCGACCGCTGGGTGCGGTGGTTGGCGACTTCCTGGACAAACCGATAGGCAAGGGAGGTTTGGAGTTAAGCCGTTACTCAGCATCAGCGGTATTATTCCTGTTAATCGTTTCTTGCATCTTCATTTTTTCGCATAAACCGGCAAAACAGGGGCATTGAGACTTGTAATGGTCAACTAAAACCGGACACTTTCTTAAGCAGTCTTCTTATAAAATTCCCGTTCAAATTCCAGCGGGGATTGATAGTTTAATTTTGAGTGCGCGCGTTTGCCATTATAAAAAGCTAAATAATCAATAACTGATGTTACGCACGGATGGTATTTCTCCCGTTTGCCGCGCCGAGCACCGGAGCTTTTATCGAGAACAGCCCGGTTAGGGGCGCGGCAGGGATGCCGCGCGTCAGCAGAGGGGCAGGAGCC
>JALNYY010000041.1 GCA_023229605.1 Methylobacter sp. | reverse complement strand
GATGATAGTGTGGCAGTTTGCCATGCGAAAGTAGGGAATTGCCAAGCTCTTAAACCAGAAACCCAAGCCGAAACGCTTGGGTTTTTTTTTGGCCGCCGTTTGCTCAGGCGGCGACTGTAACAACAGCACTGACTTGGGAGCGACAAAAAAACCTCTGTTAAAGTTTAGATCATAGACTTACCGGGTGTTGTTTATGCACAGATTGAGTTTGCGGTAATAAATGCTGAAAATCATCGGGTGTAGACTTCGACTATAAAACGCCGTAAATATAACCTATTGATTATTAATATATTAGTTTTCTGTATAAAAATGCTACAATTTAATCAAGAAGCAGGTTTTATCGAGTCTGAATAGCGTTATCTATATCTTGTACACAGCGTTATCCACAGAAATTGTGGAAAAGACTACACGCGTTCGACGATTGGTAAAGTTGACTGTTGAAGTTAGTAAAAAATCAAATAGGTAACTTATCTGCTCCACTGATTGGAAGCGTACTGTTGAAAATGTAACTTAACATCCGGCTCAGATACAATGAATGTGATGTTGTTGGGATTGGATAGCAACTCTTAAATGGCTCTGAGTGTTTACGCATGAAAATTAACAATTTCGATCCGGTTAATACCGAGCTACTAAAAGGCGTAAACCTGATCGAAGCCAGCGCCGGTACGGGGAAAACCTATGCCATAGCGATGCTGGTGTTACGTTTTGTGGTCGAGCAAGATATTGAAATCAAAAAATTGCTGGTGGTCACCTTTACCAAGGCGGCCACCGAGGAACTTAAAGATCGGGTGCGCTCCCGGTTGGCCGAAGCCAGGCGTGCTTTGGACGGTTCCGTTCGACAAGCCCATTCGACGACAGGCTCAGGACAGGCTCAGGACGGGCAAACTCAAAATTTCGACCGAAATATTGTCGATTGGCTGGCTAATCTGGATATAGCGCCGGAACTGATCAAGCAGCGCCTGACTACGGCCTTGTTGGACATAGACCAGGCCGGGATATTCACCATCCACGGTTTTTGTCAGCGCGTCTTACGGGAGCATGCGCTGGAGAGCGGACAACTATTCGATGCCGAATTAACCGGCGATTTGGCGGAGATAAAACAGGCTTGTGCAGACGATTTCTGGCGTAAGCAGGTTTACCAGCGTTCGGCCTGGGAAATTGCGGTACTAACAGCGGACTTTAAAACTCCTGATGCGTTGCTTGCCAGTGTCGCCGCATTTCCCGGCAACGGCTTGGCAACCTATAGCCGGCTCAGCGTTTATCCTGATTGCGAGAGTCCGGATGCCGCGTTAAAAGAGTTACAACGGCAGGCGGACTTGGCGAAAGATCAGCTGGATAAATGTGCAACCGGTTTGCGCAATAGTTTCGCCGATGACAAGTTCAAGGTCGGCTATACCGATACATTTGACTATTACTATGATTCGCTAAGTGCATGGCTGCACGGCGCTACCGCACAGATTCCCGACGCCGAGGCATTTGCGTTATTGACCCGAAACGGCTTGACCGATGCGTTGAACGGCAACAAATTCAGGACCAATAAAACCCAGTCCGGCGATCAGCGCAAAGCCGACTATCTGGCCGAGTTGGCAATCGATACTACAGCTTTCGATACGCTGGCTGCGGCGTTCAAACAAATCGCTTTGGTGTTTCGTAAAACCCTGCTGGACAGTTTGCGCGAGGAGTTGGATAAACGCTTGCAGCAGCTTAATGTACTGTCTTTCGATGATTTAATCAGCCGTCTGGCTGAAGCCTTGCACAGCGACAAAGGCGAATTGCTGACGGCTGAATTGCAACAACGTTTTGAAGTCGCGCTGATCGATGAATTCCAGGATACCGATGACAGCCAGTGGCATATTTTTTCTTCCTTATTTGCCGCACCCTGCCAGTATTTATATCTAATCGGCGACCCCAAACAGGCGATCTACAAGTTTCGCGGCGCCGACATATATTCGTATCTGGATGCGCAAAAACAGGCCGAACATCAATTCACCCTGGGCCATAATTGGCGCTCGCATCCGCAGCTGGTCAGAGCGGTGAATGCATTGTTCCAAAGAGACCGGGCGTTTTTTCTGGACGGCCTGGAGTTTATCAATGTTGAGCCCGGCTTGTCGGCAGATAACGGCGAGTTACATTACGCAGGGCGGGCGGCGGCACCGATGGTGCTGTGGCAGCTGCCGGAAAGCGACAGCAAAACGGGATACTGGACGGCGGGCAAGGCTGCCGATGAAATCAGGAGCGCCGTAGTTAATGAAGTAGTCGATTTGTTGACCGACGGCTACACACTTCAACCTATGAACCGGGCTTTGCTGCCCAAAGATATTGCGATACTGGTAAGAACCAATACCCAGGCCAGAGACTACCAGGCGGCATTGCGACTGGCGGGCGTGCCTTCCGTGCTCAACAGCACGGAGTCGGTTTTTGCCGTGCAGGAAGCGGCCGACTTATACTGCCTGCTGCAGGCGGTAGCCCATCCCGGCGATAGCGGCCTGCTCAAACAGGCTTTGACGCTGGACTGGTTCGGTTTGGACGGGCAGACGCTCTATCAGTTGATCAATAACGAGATCGAGCTGGATGCTTGGGTGTCGCGTTTCTTAAGCTATTTTCATGACTGGCAGCAGAGCGGCTTAATGGCGATGATGCAGCATTTGTTGGCCCAGGAAAACATCAGAGCCAATGTGTCGAAAACGCTGATGGCGGAAAGACAACTGACCAACCTGCATCATCTGATCGAGTTGGTGCAACAGGCCGCTGTGGATGAACATCTCGGCATTAACAAAACCCTGGATTGGCTGCGTAGCGCGATTGCCAAAGCGGGCAGCGCGGAAGATCAGCAGTTGCGTCTTGAAAGCGATGATGATGCGGTCAAAATCGTCACCATGCACCGCTCAAAAGGGCTGGAATATTCAATCGTATTTTGTCCTTATCTTTGGCAGCGCAGCGACCGGCTGCACAGCGAGCGGTTGTTGATCAGGTGCCATGAAAACGGCCAAACAGTCGTCGATTTGGGCTCGGAGGATTTCGAGCGCCGTCGCGAACTGGCCTTAAAGGAAGAACTGGCCGAAGATTTGCGGGTGTTTTACGTGGCAGTTACCCGTGCCAAGTATCGCTGTTATATTGCCTGGGCCGACGTGCGCTCGCAAGATAAACCGAACGATTCGGCGATGGCCTGGTTGCTTGAATTTGCGGAGGCGGATTTTTCCGGGCAACAGGCAAAGCTGAAAGCCTTTCAGGATCAAGCCGTTTACCGGCTGCTGGAGGCGCCGGGCGAAATAATAGCAAGCAGTTACCAAAAAAACGTCCCAGATAGCCGGTTGCAGGCAAAAAAGCGCAAAAGGTCGCTGTATACGAACTGGCAGATGAGCAGTTATACCGCCTTGTCGGCATTAAGCCTGAGCGATGCACCGGAGCTGCCGGAAGACAAGGCAAGAGAACAGTCGCCGACTGTGAGGCCCGAGCCCGGCGCTGCAACACCGGAATTACCCAGGGGGGCGCATGTCGGGAATATCGTGCATGATTTGCTGGAAAACAATCCGTTCATCGATCTTGCCCAGCGTAAGGATATTTCCGTGCAACGGGACAAGGCTTGCCAGCGTTACGGCCTGAAACTGGAACGTCCCCAAATGCTGGACGAGCTGTTGCAAGCCGTGGTGGCAACGCCGCTGTCCGAGACGAATCCCGATTTTTGCCTGATGAATCTGGCTGAAAACCAATGCTTAAAGGAAATGCCGTTTTATTTATCGATGCAAACGATGGATGCCGCCCAGATTAACCGGATCTTGCGCGATACCCCGGCTTTCCAGCCGTTGACGTCCAAGCAGATGTGCGGTTATTTGACCGGGTTTATCGACCTGGTCTGCGCGCTTCCAGGTTCCACGCCCCAGTATTATGTGATGGACTATAAAACCAACGGCCTGCCGGATTACCGCCCCGACAGCCTAAGCCATGCGATGCGCGAACATAATTACGGCCTGCAATACTGGATTTACACGGTCGTGCTGCACCGTTATCTGCAAACACGCTTGCCGGATTATGATTATGAAACGCATTTTGGCGGCGTGCGCTATTTGTTCGTGCGTGGCATGCAACCGGATCAGCCTATGAGCGGCGTTTATCGGGACAGGCCTGATTTGGAGCGGGTTGAAGCCTTGGCGGCGTTGCTTGGGGGGGATCAGTGATAGATTACGACTTGGATGCAGCGCAAACCGAACAACGAGCCTTCAGCCGCCTGGATGCCGCGTTTGCTCGATTTTTGAGTCAGCGCACCGACTTCGATCCCGGACAAAGACAGGCTTTCGAAACTATCGTGATGACGGCGTCTTACGAGCAAAACCAGGGCCACAGTTGTATCCGAATAGACGATAACGAACGGGCATTGCTGCTCGCTTCCGGGCTGGCAGAGACGGCTGCTGCCGGGCAAGCCGGTCCGCAGCCGCTGATTATCGAGCAGGACCGTCTGTACCTGCACCGTTACTGGCATTACGAAAACCGGCTGGCGATGAAGATCAAGGCGATGTCCCAAACCGGGCACTCGGTTGAAAAACTGGACGCGATGCTGGACCGTTATTTCGATGCGCTTGATCAAAACAAAGACCAGCGCGAGGCCGCGAAAATGGCCGCCACGAAGTCGTTCAGCATTATTACCGGCGGACCTGGAACCGGCAAAACCTTTACCGTCGTTAAAATTTTGGCGTTGTTGCAGGAGCTGGCGGAACAGCCGCTGCATATCGCCCTGGCTGCTCCGACCGGAAAGGCCGCGATGCGCCTTCAGGAATCGATCGGCTTCAGCAAAGCGAAGCTGCCGTGTTCTGAGGCGATAAAAAATCATATCCCGGAAACGGTAACCACGCTGCATCGCCTGCTGGGCGCAATGCCGCCGTCGCCGTATTTTCGGCATGACGCCGATAAGCCGCTGGTTTACGATCTAATCGTGGTTGACGAAGCGTCGATGGTCGATCTGGCCTTGATGAGCAAGCTGCTTGACGCGTTAAAACCCGGCGCGCGCTTGATCTTGTTGGGCGACAAGGATCAGCTGGCTTCAGTCGAATCCGGCGCGGTGCTGGCCGATTTGGCTATCGCGGAGGCCTTGCAAGACAACGTCTACACGCTAAGGAAATCGCACCGTTTCGGCGGAACGATAAAAGAGTTGGCCGAGGCGGTCAACTGTCAGCAGGATGAACTCGCCTGGCAAATTTTATCCGACGGCGCAGACGATGCGGTGCAATGTCTCGATGAAGATTTAATCGATTATGTCGCGGCACAGCAGGCGGAGTATTTGCAGTTGATTAAGGCCGAGGCCGGATTCGAGCAGATATATCAGGCGTTCAGCCGTTTCCAGGTGCTGTGTTCCAACCGGCACGGAAAAAACAGCGTTGCCGACATCAATTACCGGGTCGAACAAAAACTGGCCGAGCAACAGCGGATCGATTTGTCCGGTTTATGGTATCCGGGGCGGCCGGTCATGGTCAGCCAAAACAACCCGGCGCTGCATCTTTATAACGGCGATATTGGCATTTGCATGCCGGACAGCCTATATGCCGGGAAACTGATGGTGTTTTTCCAGCGCGCCGACGGCAGCGTCAAAAAATACCTGCCCGCCCGTGTGCCGCATTGCGAAACCGTTTTTGCGATGACGATACATAAGAGCCAGGGCTCCGAATTCGAGGAAGTGTTGATCGTCCTGCCCGAACCGATCAACCCCGTGTTGACCAAGGAACTGCTGTACACTGCAATTACCCGGGCAAAGAAAACCATCAAACTGGTCGCCAGTGGGGCGGTATTCACCGCGACAGTCCGGCAAAAAATCGAGAGAATTACCGGACTGGCCGATAAGTTCAAAGCCTGAAAGATAGGCTTGCTGAATCAGGTTTTAAATAAGCCAACCCGCGTCTTGAGCTGCTGGAAATCCTCGTCGGTTGCCGCCCGCCCGTAACGCAGCCTGATAAATACCGTGGTGATCCGGTCTATGGCTTCCGCCCGCTCAGGCAGTTTTATTTTAGCTCTTTCGGCAAAGTCTTTAGCCCCTTCGCCGGCATGTTTGATCAGCCCGTGTTTGGCGAGCTTGTTACAAAACCGGTTATAGACCAGCAAAACTTTATCGGCGGTTTTCGGTTTTTGGTACAGCAGAAACCAGCAAAGCACGGCGGTTATCGCCGCTATGATCGCGATCATCCCGTAAATCATGGCTTTTAGGTCATTAATGCCGAATGACGACAGGAAGCCGGACTGGCTCTTGTTGTCGTAATTGATGACCCAGCGTTGCCAGTTGTAATCGACGCTGCTCCACAGCTGACGGGTATGTTTTAGCCAGTTGTAAGCCGGCAGCGGCAGGTATTTGTCGGCTGTTGCGATACCGTAGGCGGTTTGCCGGTTTACATTAATCTCCCGCTCGATTCTTTCCGGCGCAATCGCGGCTGTCGGGTCGACCCGAACCCAGCCCCGGTTCTCCAGCGAGACTTCGGCCCAGGCATGGGCGTCGGCTTGTCTTATTTCCAGGAAATCGCCGACTTTGTTCAATTCCCCGCCCTGATAGCCGGTAACGACGCGCGCCGGAATGTGGGCGACGCGCATTAAATACACGAAGGCGGACGCGTAATGGCTGCAAAACCCGTAACGGGTTTTAAATAAAAAGCTTTCGATCGGGTTTTCCTCCATCACCGGCGGGGTCAAGGTGTAATGGAAATCTTCCTGCCTGAAATGGTTCAACAGCTGTTTTATAAAATCGTCTGGGGCGCCGTCAAAGCCGTGCAACCGGCTGACCAGCTGTTTGATCCTGTCCGAGGGTTCGCCGGGCAACTGCGTTGCGGTCCTATATTCGCCAGGGTTGATTGGGCCGGTGTTGTAGTCGGTATAGGAAGTCAGCTGATATTCGGCGCGCTTGCCGGGGCTGTCTGACGTAGTGAGCTGGTAGCCTGCATTCAGGCTTAAAGGCGGGGAAAAGCCTTTGGGCATATCCAGCGCAAAAATCCAGTTTTTATCCTGCGGCTCCATCAGAATTGTATATTGATAAGGCGCGCCGGTAACGACTGGACTTTTAATAGGTTTTAGGAAAGCCGCCGGGGTCCAGCGCTTGCCGTCGGTATAAGAAAGAACCGGGCCGCGCCAATAGCGTTGTCCGGATGGCGGAATTGCGCCGGCGAATTTTGCCCGGAAAACCAGTTCGTAAGACTTGACCAGATTGCTGATCGAGCCGGGTTCCATAGTATCGCTCAAGCCTGACCGGGTTTGCTGAGGCTCGTTAAACAGCATCCATCTTGGCGCTTCAAGGCGGGGAAATAAAATAAACAAGGCCACCGCAATCGGTATTGCCTGGAGCGTGATAATCAGCGCTGTTTTTAATGACGTAAGCGTTTGCGCCTTGCAGCTGTTAATCGTGACCAGAGCCGCCAACAACAGACAGCAGACCAGCAGGATATAAGCCGCCATCAGTATGCTTTGCTCGTATAAAAACTGCGAGGCCGCGACAATAAAAGCCAGATAGCTGACCAGATAAAGATCGCGCTCTTTTTTAATCTCCAGTAATTTCAGCCCCAGCGCGGTGATAAACAAATTGGTCCCGGCATCGCGCCCGAATATGCCTTGATGCAGGCTATACAGCAGGGCGATTCCGCAGGCGGCCAGCAAAAAAATAACCGCTGTTCCGGGCAGCAGGTTTGGCTTCCAGACCCCGGCAAACCGCCAGGCCAGCAGCAGGCAAAAAAAGCCGAAAACGGCGGTCGGGATATGGTAAACATGCGGAAACACAATCAGCCCGATTGCGGACAGCAAAAAGATTAAAACGTTTTTGCCGAGTTCCGTTTTCATCATCAAAACAGCGCCAGCGCTTCCAGGCATTTTCGATAATGCGCCGGGCCGTTATCGGGCGGCAGTTTTAATCCCGGCAAAGAAAAGCCGTAACTGATTCCGGCCTGTTCCGCATCGACTACCCAGCGGCACAGTTGGCTTAAGCGTTGCTCAACATCATGTCCGGGCGCCAGCTCGTAATCGAGCCGGATTTGGGCCGAATCTTCGCCGCCGTATTGTTTGCTGAACACGCCCAAGCCTTTGGCAAACGCTTTCCAGTGTATGTGTTTGATCGGGTCGCCGGACTGGTATTGCCGCAGGCCGTAAAAGTCATCGCCGCTGTTGCGGCTGAATCCCTGTTGGGCCTGCGCCGACGGCGTTACCGGAAAAGGTATTTCAAGATGCGCCGGTTTTGGATAAACCAAGGCCTTAAGATTAAAACGGATCGGCGACCAGGCGCGGAATAAGCCCAGCGGAAACGTGCTGGAGACGGTGACCGTCCCCGCTTCGTGCCAGCCTCTTTGCCGGGTTATCGAATAAAGCGTGATATGCGCCGTGCTTTGCGGTTGCATGGTCAGGCATTGGGTATCCTGAAGTGTAATCCGTAACTGCCGGCGTTCCATATCGCCAGGGTTGTGGATATGGATGTCGAATCCTGCGGCTTCTTGGGCAAACACGGCTTTACTCCGGCCTTTTTGCACAACCAGGCCGGATAGCGATTTGTAGCTGTGCAGGATGGTGACGAAAAAAACGCTCGCCAGTAAGAACGCCAGCAGATAGGCCAGGTTATTGTTATAGACAAAGGCAATCAGCAACAGCAGGATAATCAGCACGGCAAAGCCTAAACCCCGTTGCGTCGGTAAAATAAAGATGCGCCGGTGGTTTAAGGTGACAGGCTCGTCAACGGCTTTTTCGCCTGAAACAAACCGGCTGAGCCGGAAGCGTTCTTTCAAGTTCAATGGACGGCGACTTTAGCCAAGATCGGCGCGACGATGGCTTCCGAATCGGCATTGCCTGCCCGCAATCTATGCCCTGCGACAGCCGCCAGCACGGCTTGCAGGTCTTCCGGGATAACCGCATCGCGCTGGTCCATAAACGCCCAGGCTTTGGCCGCGGTCAGCAGCGCCAACCCGGCTCTGGGCGACAAGCCGCAGTGATACTCGGATGATTCGCGGGTAAAACCAATGATGGCCTGGCAGTAATCAAGCAGGGCAGCCGACGTATGAACCTGGCTAACCGCCTGCTGTATCCGCTGCAGTTGTTCCGGCGGCAGCTGTACAGGCAGCGATTCGCACAGGTTGCGCCTGCTTTGTCCGGCAAGCAATTGCCTTTCTGCCTGATGATCGGGATAGCCCAGTTCGATACGCATTAAAAAACGATCCAGTTGCGACTCCGGTAACGGAAACGTGCCTATCTGATGGGACGGGTTTTGCGTGGCGATCACAAAAAAGGGTTCAGGCAGCGGATAGGTTTTTCCTTCCACCGTCACTTGGTGCTCTTCCATGGCTTCCAGCAGAGCGCTTTGCGCCTTGGGCGTGGCGCGGTTAATCTCATCGGCCAACACCATCTGGTTAAAAACCGGGCCGGGATGAAATTTGAATGCGTGATTCCTGGCATCGAATACCGAAGCGCCGATGATGTCGGCAGGCAGAATATCGCTGGTGAACTGAATCCGCTGGTAATTTAAGCCCAGCAGCTTTGCCAGCGTGTGCGCCAGCGTGGTTTTGCCGACGCCGGGAATATCTTCTATCAGCAAATGGCCGCGAGCCAGCAGGCAGCAAAGTGCAAGACGGACTTGCCGGGGTTTGCCGAGTATGACCTGATTGGCTGAATCTAAAAGCTGATTGATTGCATTCTGCATGAGGGGTGATAGGATGGTTGGGTTATGAATGAAATTCGGTTTTATTATAGAGCAATATTCATGCTCTACTAAAGCCAGTCAAATAGAGGGATTTGTTATGAAAGAATATGAAGAAGTGCGCAGCAGCCTAATTGAAATGCTGGAAGACCTTGATGATCGACTGGGTAAAATCGCCCATGATGTCAAAGAGCCTTTAGATAAGGATTTTGAAGAGCAGGCGACCCAAGCCGAGAATGACGAAGTCCTGGATGGCTTGGGCAATGCGGCCAGAACGGAAATAGAGATGGTCAGGGAGGCTATCGCCAGAATAGATCAAGGCGGGTACGGATCATGCCAGGTTTGCGGCCAACCGATCAATAAGGAGCGATTAAAAGCCGTGCCTTATACCACTATGTGTATAAAGTGCGCCAGTCAGGCGGGCCGCTAAAAGCAAAGCCCGATTAGTCCGGAGCATTTTATAGGATGGAAAACTCGCTCAGGCTAAGGCGAGTTTTTCTCTTATAGCCGGACGACAGATTAACGCGACCATTTATCGGGATCAAAACAGAGGTTCCGGTGCAGATTTGTTCAAATCTTTTTGTTTAATAAGCTTCCCCGCCTTATAATTCAGCAAAACTTCCAAGTTTTTTTCATGCACTATATATTTCACTATAACCCGAGACTTGTTTAACAATGAAAACGAAAATCGCCCTATTTTTAGGACTGTTACTTATTACCAATGTAAGCTTTGCCGACTTAAAGATTGGTTTTGTCAATATACCCGCCGTTCTTGAAAAAGCCCCCCAGGCAGAAAAAGCCAAAAAACGCCTGGAACAGGAATTTTCACCGCGCGATAAGCAATTAGTTGCGCAACAAAAAGAAATCCAAAGCATGGATGACAAAATGGCCAAAGATGCGGCCGTGATGGGCGAGTCGGCACGAGTTAATATGGAAAAAGATATTCTAAACAAAAAAAGGGATGCAAAAAGGGCGCAGCAGGAGTTTAGCGAAGATTTTAATGTTCGCCGCAATGAAGAATTGGGTAAATTGCAAAGCCGCATCGTTGAAGTTATTCGCGGTATAGCCAAAGAGCAGAACTTTGATTTGTTGCTCACCGATGGCGTTATTTATGCCGATGAAAAGATCGATGTCACTGCTCAAGTTCAACAAAAATTAGCCGCTCTGCCCAATTAATTGATTTTACTGTTAGTCCTTAACGGGCTGGCGGACTCCAAATTCCATCGAAAAGGCGGTCAGCCGGCCGCTTTTACGATACGGATACAAGCCAAATTCCTCTTCCGCCGAACATCGGTTTTTCCTGTTTTTGAGATTCCCCCTTTAGCCAGCCGTTAGTTATGAATGCCTTCACCGCTTTACAGTTTGCACTAAGCAGGACGACATGATGAACAAGCAACAGCTCATCGAGAAGCTATTATTGGAGCCCCATATTGAAGGCGGCTATTTTACCAGGACCTATAGTTCCGACCTGAAAACCGGCATACCCGCCAATTCAAAGCCGAGATGTATACTGTCCTCCATTTTTTACATGCTGACCGACGACAGTCCGATAGGTTACCTGCATAAAAACAAGTCGGATATTATCCATTATTTTCATGGCGGTTCCCCGTTGACCTATTTAATCCTCCATCCTGAGGGCAATCTTGAGGAAAAAGTGCTCGGGGATGATCTTGATAAGGGACAGCAACTGCAATTAATTGTTCGGGGAGGTTGCTGGAAAGCAACGGAGTTAGAGGCGGGCGAATTTGGTTTAATCAGTGAAGCGGTATCGCCCGGATTTGACTATGAAGACATGGAATTGGCCGAGCAAACGATCATAAAAAATCAATTTCCGCACTTATGGGACCGGATTTCAAAATATGTCAGGTAGACCCGGCGGACAAGTAAGGAATGGAAAACGCACAGCCCTTTAAGTCACTCTCGTCCTATCCGTTTTTGCCGGTTTGTTATCATCGAACGCAGCCATCGAAGTAGCGTTGCGCAGCCTCTTATAACATGCGGCGCATAAAGTTTCGCCTTTTGCAGCAGCAACCCCGTCAGTCTAAAAAGCATCAGGCCTGCGCGGTAAACCGTGTCTTGCAACCGGCAAGCCAGCGGTCGTAACGCCGACGCCGCGCCTGCTACTGACAGGTTCACGCTAAAATTCATTTCCCGGTCCTTGACCTTGCCATGCCGGTGCAACCAGTGCAGCAGGCCGCTGACATAGAGAATAAACAGCCCGATACCGCAAAGAAACCAGATAAACCGGCCTGTCGCGCCGAAAGCCTCGCCGGTGTGCATAGGCCATATCCAGGTTGTAAACGTTTCGCCCGGCGTAAATCCGAACGGGTCGCGCACCTCTTTGACATGACCGCTCCAGCGATCCACCCAAACCGTAGTGTAGGGGTGCCGCTGATTGATCTCGCCGCCTTGACGCAGGTTGATGCGATAAATTCCGCTGTCGCCGGCAGGCGTGGTGACCCGCCTGAGTCCGGCGCGGGGAAACGGGCCGCGAGCGACAAATTCCGCCGCTTCCAGACCGACAGGGTGATTGTTCGGAGTCGCCGTGCTGATGATGTTACGCCCTGTTTCGCCGTGTTCCATGCCGGATGAGCCGGTCAGCGTCTCCAGTATCGAAGGATAACTCAGGTGAAACCCGGTGAACGCCAGCAGCAATAAGATCGATGCGCTAAGCAGCCCGATCAGGCGGTGCAGGTCGAAAGCGAGCCGTATCATGCCTGCATTATGACGGATTTTTAATGCGTCCAGAATTCCCCGCATACCCGGCCACCACAAATAAACGCCGGTAGCGACGGAAATCATCAGCAATAAGCCCAGAACTCCCACCGCATTCCAGCCGAAGCTGCCAAGGTTCAGCTGGGTGTGCAGGTCGAGCAGCCAGGTGGCCGCTGTCTGACCCCAGAACCGGCTGGCAACGACCTCGGCGGTGTACGGGTTTACCGATACCATCAGCGGCGCGTACAGTTCGAAAAAAGTTTCCCTGGGTTTATCGTACCAGACGGTAATCATGCCATGGGGGGACCTGGGCATTTCCAAAGTCCAGGAACCGTAGCGCCCGGGATGTGCCGCCTGCACCGCTGCCATTATTGTATCCAGCGACTGGCGCTTGCCCGACGGCTGCTCGATAACCAGCTGCGGGTTCAACAGCTCGTCCAGCTCTTCGCGGTAAACGCTGATACTGCCGGTCAGCCCCATCAACGCAAAAAAGAATCCGGCGATTAATGCCAGATAAAGATGAACCTTAAGCCAAGTTGCCCTGTTGAGCAGGCGTTGAACGGGGAATTGCATGGTGTTGTTACTAATGAATAAAGCGATCATTATCCCATACGGCATTATGCGGCGTTTATTTTTGTCTGCCTTCAGGACAGTCAAATCCGGCAACATAAAGGGCGGCGGTTCACTGTTTAAATCGCATTTTTCTAAGCCGGAAACACCAGACAGGTTTGAACGGCTTGTGCATTCGTCATTTTACTTGTGAGCCCGGCCGAGAAGTGCGCTCGGCATCATTGAGAATGACTCGGGGTTGTAATTTGGTATTGCGATAAATTCTGACTGCCCTGATGGGTGGCTGCGGTGGTCGGATGCCGGATATGTTTTACCGGCTCCTATGCCGCAGACCGGGATCAAGTTGTAGGCATGGTCCAGCGTTCGCCGGTTGCCCGATGCGCTGTCGCTACAAGCCCGGTTTTCATCCCGATTGCAAGCCGCCACCAGTTTCGATATAAATCCGGCCATCAATTCCCATAGAATTATGCCGGTAGCGATTGTGTGGGGGGAGAATGCCGAATAGCCGCTGTCGATCCACAAGAGCCATTCGTATATGGTTTTATGCTTCCCTATAACAGTCTTTAGCAAATTCGTTATCGACCGACCAGTTAAATGCGAGCCAATGCAGGGCATTACTCTGTTGTGTTTACAAACGAACTTCAGATAACGGGTGTTATGTAAAAATTGTTTTTTGATAATGATAAAGACCGTTAGAATCTCAATGTCGGTACACGACCCAATCCAGAATTTGCAAATATTTTCCAAACGTTAAAGAACAGACAAAAAGGAGGCAGTTACCTTCATTTGGCAATTCAGAGTTATCCCAGTCCGTTTCTCATCCCAAAATGCTTATTTATATCACCTATAAAAATGTAGTTCTGAGGCTCATTGTTGATAGCAATGTCCGGAATACGTATGGTAGCATCTGGATAAGAGTTGACTTGTTTATTCTAGCGCAATCGGGTCGGAAGACGTTTTGATGCACGGTCGAAAAATCACTGACAGAAAGGTATTTATATAGTATGGAAAATTTAGAGGAGATTCAGGTTGATTTTGAGGATGGTGAAGATACAAAGTTAGAAAGTTTTTCCAATAGGCTGGTGCCTGCACGTATTTTTATCGAAGCGCTGCATAATGACGCCAACACTGGAGCCATCATTTATTTTCACGGCAACGGCGGCAATGGTAAATCGCTGTTGCTTGCCTATCTGCAAAAAAATTTCTGCAAACGGGTGGATAACGCAACATGGCAAACAATAAAGGGTTTTGATGACAAGTCACTCCGGGACAAGTTGCTGGAAATACCTTTAACGTCGAGCGAGGCCATCCCTTCAGTATTGGTCGATTTTGGCGAGCCAACTTACGAAGTTCAGCCGCAGAATCCTCTTTCCGCCACCTGTTACATGCGAAAGTTATTGGCTGGCAAAGGGCTGAAATTTGAACTGTTTGATTACGCTTATGTGCTGTACCTTTCGCGAACAGGCAATTTGAACGAAAGGGAAATCAAAAACGTCATCTGTGATGGTGCCATTGATGGCATTCTGGAGCTAGCAAGGGCATCAGTGGAGGTGCTTCCTGGTTCAAGCTTAGCCCTTAAGCTGCTGCAAAGGATCATCGGAAGTAAGATGTATTTGTATTTCAAATCGAGAAATGTCGACGAGCAGTTTCTCCAGCAGTTGCGCAATATCAAGTCGAACAGTGAACTTGAAAACCGGATGCCTTACCTATTTGCCTTGGACCTCATGGCATCCATGCAGTCATCCGACGCGCCAGCGCGCCTAGCGTTGTTTTTTGACACCCATGAAAAATTCTGGCTTGCTCAACGGGACCTTTCACCTTTCGATTATTTCCGGAGAGATGCTTGGCTACGCATCCTGCTAAATGTTTTAAGTTCCAGCGAACGAATTGTTACAGTGGTGGCTGGACGAGAGCTGCCGAGATGGAGCGAAGCAAGTAAGAATGCCATACCGGCTGAGAAGGTTACTACCCATCAGATAGGGCTGATTTCTCTCGCTGACGCTAGGGAGAGTTTAGAAAAAAGGGGCATAACTGACGGAGCTCTCCGAGAGTCGATTGTCCGCTTTACCGAAGTGGAGTGCAGTGAAGTGCATCCTATGTATCTCGGCATCTGCGCGGATGCTGTGCAGTCTAAGCTCGAAAAAGGAATAGCCATTTCACCTGATGAGTTCAAGGATGCCGTTTCGCCTGAAAAACTGGGAGAAGAAGTACTACACCGTCTACTGAGCGACGTATCTGGCACATTGCAGCCAGCCATCGTCGCCCTAAGCGTCTGTCGCAGCTTTAATTACACACTATATCGCGAACTGGCTCAAAATAACCTGGGATCGAGTGGAGAGCGTGCTGTTTTTGAGCAGGTGCTGACTAAATATTCGTTTATCAAGAAACTATCTGCGGAAAGCTTCCAGGTTCACCAACTGATTCGAAAGCTAATCGAAGAAATTCCGGTTTTTGCCAGCGAAATCAGGACCGCTAGAAAAGTACTCGAAAATTATTTTCGATCCCTTGCTCGAAACGGGGATGATGTCGCACTGACGGAGGCAATTTATTATGCCAATCAGTTGGACGCCGAACGCGGACAGGAGGAATGGCTGGACACTTTTCGCAACGCCCTGGACCAATGCCAATGGTTTTTATGTAACAGACTCGGCGAATTGAGCCGGGAATTGACTTTTACCACCGAGGTCGGGTTGGTGAAAGCTATGCATTTGATGGGAAGGTATTATCAAAAGATATCGCGGTATACAGATGCCCAGGCAAGCTATTTGAACGCCGTGAATCAAATCGATATTCTTGTAGGTGACGAACAGAAAGATGCTGATCTTTTTGCGACACATTGTGACATTCTAAATGATATGGTTGAACTGCTTTCCTTTCTGAGCGAGCATGAAAAGGCAGAGGTATGTTTCCAGAAGGCGCTGGCTGCATACGAGAAAGCGATGCAGTACCCCGGTTGCAGTGCCTCGGTTTATAACGGCAAAAGCGAATTATTCAATGTCTACGGCTATGCAAAGCAGCGGGTGTCTGATTTAGCAGCGGCGGAAAAATTGTATGTCGATGCTGCGGAGGTTGGTGATCAAGCGCTTGTGATCGATAGAAATAACGTGGACGGACATTCAAGAAAGGCGAGAGCTTTAAGGCGGCTGAGCGACTTAATGTTGAGCACTGGACGGGGCGAAGCTGCTCTTGAGGCGGGTACCACTGCATTAGCCTGTGTCGAAAAAGCTCTGCGGCTGCAACCCGGTCTTGCAGATTTATATTGCGTTAAAGGAGTAATATTAGATTCTATTGGAAATATTCACGATAAGTCAGGAAGAGTGGCCGAGGCCCAGGCCGCATTTGACGAATCCATAAAATGTTTTGACCAGTCGCTGGCTATAGTTCCGAAAAACGCAGATGCGATTTTTCCTAAAGGATGTGTTTATGACAATTTTGGAGAAATGCTGTCCAATCAACAGGCAGTAAAAGAGGCGGAGGCGGCCTTTGAACAAGCGATAGCCTGCTATGGCGAGGCGTTGAACATCGCGCCGCAAGATGCTTGGGTTCACAGCAGGCAGGCCACGGTATTAATGAAAATCGGCAACTGTCGGGGGTTGGAAAACAAGCCATTAGAAGCGTTGGTCTTTTATCAGTCGGCTTTGAAGAGCCTAGACAACGCTCTTAAAATTTCACCGAACGAGACCTGGATACTTAATAGCAAAGGAAGTTGCCTCGTGAGCCTAGGGAGTATACAGATGGGAAGCGAAAATAAGGAGTCAGCTGTCGGCAGTTTTCAGGTAGCTTGCAGTTGCTTTGATAGTGCAATCAGTCTGATACCTCAATTTATAGATGCTCATCTGAACAAAGGATATGCTCTTAGAAATTTGGGTAAGCTTGTTCCTGGGCTGTCGGCGATTGAACAGTTTCGACAGTCGGTAGAATGCTTTCACCGCGCCTCCGAGATCGAGTCGAAAAATATTGATGCCCTTTCTGGCAAAGGAACTGCGTTTTTAGATTTGGCAGAAATACAAGGGATTACTCCAGAAACCGCTCTGAGCTACGTGACTCAGGCTGTGGAATGCTTTGACAAAATACTGCTTCTCAATCCTAGAGATAGTGATGCCCATCTTTTAAAAGGGTGGGCTTTTCTGCAGAGCGGGCGCATCCTTAAAGCTGAAGGCGGCTCCGCCAAGGCGGATGTCGCCTACGGCGAAGCGATCAACATATATAGACAGATACTACGAGTTGATCCGGGCAATGAAAACGCCAATTCTAATATCAAGTGGATTTTAAGTCAGATCGAAGAGACTAAGTTGAAAGCGAAACTTGCAGCCAATTTAGATAGAGACTATGTTGCCCCACATAACCTTGAAGAGGAAAAACGCTACCGGAGACCATTGGATCTTGGGCTGACTCAGGTAGATAGGGAGGCAGCCATCCGATTTCTGGCAGACATTTACGCACCGGAGTCACCAGACCAGTCAGAAGTACAGGCAGCGATCTTGCCATTCTATAAAGAATATCATCTTTACCAATATACCGATAAGTCAGTAGAACCAGCAGCCGTTTATTACTATCTTTATAAAAGCGGGGATGCTCGTCTTCTTGACTGGACAGGTAGCCAAATAATCACGAACGACGCTCTGATTGTTACGCGAGATACATTGATCCCATATGCACGATTTACCTTTTATTTCACACGCAATAAGGAGGCTCAATTTATTTTGGCTGAATTCCCCGAAGATATTGTTTGGAGGTCAGAAGCGGCGGAGCAGGAAAGCGCTGAACTTTATAGCTATCTCGAACCGCTGGCTCTTGTAGAGGAGGACGACGACGGCTTCTGGCTAATCGGGACGATATTAATCAACGATGCACTACTAAAAACTCATTTCTTAATCCCGAAAAAGACCGTAAGCATTTTAAATCAAATGACGAATCAGCTGATGGAGTTTCCTAGAGGCTTTATTTTGCCAGTCAATGAACAATTTCTTTGCAAGAATTTGCAGATCGCGAGATCTTCGGTATCTGAAAAGTATTTTGAAAACTTTTTCAAAGCGGCACGGGCTGCAGTGACACCTCACGACTTGAAAGACGAAGGGCGCTACCGGGTACCGTTGGACCTTGGTCTGGCGCCAGTGGAAGGAAATGATGCTCGGCGATTTCTGATGGATATCTTCGCACCGGAGTCGCCAGAATCGTCAGAGGTACAGGCAGCAGTCTTGCCGTACTACGAGGAGTATCGTCTTTTCCAATACACTGACAAGACTGCCACGCCAGCCGCCGTGTATTACTATCTTTATAAATCTGGGGATGCACGGCTTCTGAACTGGTCCAACGTTCCGATTTATTTATTAAATCAAACAGGGGCGCTAAAACTGACTGAGGAGACAGTGATCGACTATGCAAAGTTTTTCTTTTACTTTGTGCGTGGTTATCTGGGCATGTTCATTATCGTTGAGAAGCCTCAGGACTTAATCTGGCTGCCGGAGGCTACAAATGAGGAAAAGGCGGCAGTTGAAAATCATCTTATGCCAGTGACTAATCAAGGTATAGATGATCACCAGCGTTATGTGTTGACTTGTTCAGTCTTTTTCAAAGATGCATTATTCAGGACGGACATTCTAATCGCCCAAGATGCAATCAAAATATTCGATCCTGAAACCAATGAGGAAGAGGAACAACACAGGGGACAATTGACACTTACTAACGAGGAACTTTTGCTTGAGGAGCAGAGCGTGTACCTTCAGCCGCCGCCGAACTCAGTAAAAGAGAGGATGCTGGCAGCACAAAAAGCAAGAGTGGAAGTTTGGTCTCACCATCCTGAAACGGATGTGCATTATAGGATGCTACCAATTTGCTTCGTCTTATCGCCGGTTAGTGAAAGTAGTGCAATTCGGTTTTTGGAGGACATTTACGCACCGGAGCCATTTGACCTATCCGGGGTTTTGGCTGCGAGGCTGCCATTTTTCAAGCGGCGCATGTTATTTCAATATACTGTCAAAACTACCGAACATATAAGGGTTTATTTTTATCTATACAAACCTGGGGATGCGAAACTTTTAACTTGGGCGGCAGAGCCTATCATCGAAGCGATGTCGATAGACGAGGTTATTCTGGAGCCTGATACCATTTTGACTTATGTACGGTTCCACCATCACTTCGTCCGCAATCAGGCAAGCAATTTCATTCTTATCGAAAGGCCTGACGATATTTTCTGGCGGCCAGAGGCGACAGCCGAAGACAAAGCGCTGCTAAATAAGCATTTGATGCAGTTGACTTATCTCGGGATAGACGACAAATATTATCTATTGAAAGAAACAGGTTTTATCAATAATAAGTTCTTCTGTAGGGAGCTTCGAATTCCTTCTGAAGATATGACCATCATTAACCCGGACTCCAACCTGCCAATGGAATTAAAGAGAGGTATGGTAATTCCCAGCAATGAGCAGCTGATAGCCGAAGACCTGAAGATCACGTTGCCTGATTTTGACATTGGAAGAAGTAATAAAATCAGACGCAATGAACTGTGCCCTTGCGGTTCGGGAAAGAAATACAAAAACTGCTGTGGATCAATCAAATAATGCAATATGGGGTAGAACAAGCAATCGTATCACCAGCCGCCATTTCGCCCAATTAGGTATTGCGGCTTGCAATCAAAAAGCCACAAACCAGCAATCAGCGCAATTTTCGACCGGAATTAAATGCAACTGACGGGCGTTCAAACCGACATTATTTGCAACTGAACCTGCAATCATCCGCCGTAAACCAGGATGATTTGCAACTGAAACCTTAACGGATTCAGATCGGTAATCCAGCCAGCGAGTATACGATCACGTATGCTCGCTGGCACGAATCGGATCAAGCTGGTTGGCGAACAGCGCCTTGATTTCAGGTAGTTTCGCGTCGAAGTTCTGAACCAATAGGGGGACCGTAAGGATTCCTTCGTAAATGAGTAACATCCCTGATTTCGTTACATCTGGAACGTTACGCCGTAGTCAATCGGCTCCAAATCCCGTTCCCGAAGCTCGTACGGTGGAGACACGAAGGTAGAGGGCAACACGTTTTGTTTGTCAGGTCATGCTCGGATCGTATCAGAAGGCCATACCGTAAACAAGTGTTTACGGTATGACTAAATGGCCCCGTCGGAAGCCCCGTTCTTACTGGGTTATGGGAAGGGGAATTCAGAGGGGTTTTCGGTATGGGTCATAACCCTTCGTTTTTTTGAAACACTCGATCGCCTTAATAAATAAGGCGAGGTAAGTTTCCGCTTGCAATGTGGTGACAAACTTGTCAACATTGGTGCCAATGAGAAACACCAGACCGATTTCATGGCTGAAGGCCGCGCGTAAAGACTTCGAGGAATTTCCTGAAGACGTGCAAAGCGACATGTTCGATGCGCTTACGATTGCTGCCGAGGGCGGCAAGTCCGACAAGGCGAAACTGTTCAAAGGCGTTGATGGTGGCGTGTTCGAAATTGCGCTTAAGCATCGAGGCGATGCTTTTCGTACCCTCTACGCCGTCAAGATTGGTGTGGATATTTGGGTGATTCATGCTTTTCAGAAGAAATCGAAATCAGGGATCAAAACACCGCAAATGGAGGTTGATCTTATCAACGAACGTCTCAAGAGGCTGAAGGAGGCTTTGAAATGAAAAACGACGACATGGAACTGGTACACGGAAGCGGCAATATTTACCGCGACTTTGGACACCCTAACGCAGGGCTAGAGCAGGCTCGTGCCATTATCGCGGCAAAAATCATCAATATACTTGATGATCGCAAGCTTTCGACCCGTGATGCTGAGAAGCAGACGGGGGTTTCTCACTCCGAATTCTCTCATATCCGCAACGCACAGCTTCGCCGCTTTACGCTCGACCGGATGATTACGATCCTTGGCAAGCTCGATGAGGATGTTGAGGTAAATATTACCTTCCAGCCTCGTCATCATGGGGCGGCCACACCGCAGTTTTTGTAAAACGGTAAAATTGGCCGACCTTTCCTATTTTGTCTCTGATTTATGACGCAGAGAGGAAAGTCCTTTTCTTGCCTGTGGTGCGTTTATGGTGTAAAAAAGAACCATATAAGCACCACAACTACATTGCGAGGGTAGAACAATGACAAGGCAAAGTATTTCTTTAACTACACCAAACGATAATTGGTTGAATTCGTTGATTGAAAGCCAAGAATACAGCAGCAAAAGCGAAATCGTAAATGACCTGATACGCAGGGCAAGGGCAAATCAAAACGAAATAGAAATGATCCGTGCCAGGTTGATTAAGTCAGAAAATAGCGGATTCGTAACCCAAACTGCCGAAGAAATGAAAGCGGAATTTAAGGAAGAGTTGAAGCGTAATGGGGAACTATAAATTAACCGAAGATGCCAAGGAGGATTTGCGGTGTATCTATCGATATGGCGTTAAAGAATTTGGGGAAGCTCAAGCGAATTTATATTATGACGCTCTATTCAGGCATTTTGAGCAAATAGCAGATAATCCGTATTTATTTCAGGCTGTAGACCATATCCGAAAAGGCTATAGGCGTAGCGTCTGCGGGACTGATAGTGTTTTTTATCGTGTGGTAGATGGCACTGTAGAAATAATCAGCATATTATGTCGTCAGGATTTTAATAATCTGATTTGATTGTTCTTTGTCACAGTACAAATTTGACCTTGACCGGTTAAATGGTGTTTATCGCGGGAGGCAAAGACTATGCAGCAGAAAAACACCTGTGTGCCCCTTACTAGAAACGTACCTGTGAAACTGTGCGGTTAGTTGCACGTGTAATCCAGCATATATCGATATAAACTGCTCTGATGTAACAAAAAAACCATGGAGTGTAAAAATGAAAGCGTCAAAGTTAATCCTAATCGCTACAATGCTGATGCCAATCTCGGCTAACGCTGGTTTCAATGCTTTTATAAATGGCCAGAAGCTTCACGACAAGTCAACCGCCTATAAAAGCGGCGATATAGACAATGCGGAGCTCTATGATGCCGGGGCTTATGTTTATTATGTAATGGGTGTTGTTGACGCAACTATTGGGTCGGGTTTATTTTGTCCACAAAATATCACTTCAGATCAGGCTGCAAATGTTGTGTCTAAATACCTAAATGAGCATCCGGAATTATGGAGTTCAAGTGCGGAGTCGCTTGTTAAAGCGGCACTCATGAAAGAATGGCCTTGCCCGAAGTAATCGTAGCTGTAAAAAAGACAAGATTGACGTGAGCGCTGAGCTCATCACTAATCATATTTAGGTATATAGAGGGGCGACATCGAGTCAGCCGCTCACCGGAAATTGGCGATCGACTCTTTATGGCCGACTATGCCAATTTCGAAACGATTTCTGAATTAGCATAGTCGGCCTAAGTTTTTGTTCAAATGTCCCCCGCCAGTCCTGTTACGGGCAATCAATGATCACCACGATTGATATTGTGTTGACGCTCAATACCTTCGGTTAAATTATAACCTTCGTTATTGAATAGATCGCCGGTAAAAAACAAACGCATGTCTATAATCCAAGCAATTCTTTTCAGCTTATTGTTTTCTATAATAACGGTTGAAAGTTTCTGATTGTTATTAATAATCTGATCCACGATTGTTTTTGGGTTGGCGGGGTCTTCTTTTAGCGCACCGGATACAATGCGCTGAGCAGATTCCATTGTCAGCACCGGATGCGTATTAGGCAGCTCGGCGTTTTTATCGTCCTTAAGCGACTGCGCATTAAAATAACCAATATCATAGACAATCTTAAATAGCAGACCAAGCACAGCCATGCCGGCATAAACAGAGAGGCCAATTTTTAATCGCCTTCTAACGCGAGGATTTGATAGTTTTTTTATAATAAAGCGAGCTTTCACATTCATTTTTAGGTGGTCGATTGTTTCCGGCCGAATTTTGCCTATCAGTCAACAAGCAAAAAACGAGCCATTGCGGTTAGTGGATGTATATTTTGAACGGTAATGAGTTGGGGACAAGTTTTTTCAATTTTCGCCTATTAAGTTGTTCTTGTTCAAGCGCATGGCGCGACCGTATTTTTACGTGCTATACGCTCTTGGGATGCCGTGCCAGGTCTTCAGAAAAATAGGCAAAGCAGCCGCGTCCTGAGTCTTTAGCCTGATACATTGCAGCATCGGCATGATCTAAGAGTTGCTCGGGACTATTGCCGTGCTGAGGATACAAACTAATACCGATGCTGGCGCCAATCTGGACGTGGTCGCTTTGGGCCAAACAAAAGGGTCTAGTTAAGGCAGCAATAATTTCATTAGCCACTTGTGCAGCATCTTCCGGCCGCGCAATATCGTCCAACAGTACGATGAACTCATCACCTCCCAGACGAGCCACCATGTCAACATCCCGCAATCTTTCAGTGATGCGCAAAGCGACTTGTTGCAATAATTCGTCGCCTGCCAGATGTCCCAGGGTGTCATTGACCTCCTTAAAACGATCCAAATCAAGCATCAGCAATGCCGGTTTCTTGCCGCCACGCCGCCCTTCATTGATAGAGTACTTCAACCGCTCATGTAACAGACGGCGGTTGGGCAATTGGGTAAGCGGATCGTAAAAAGCCAATTCCTTGATGTGCTTCTCAGTGATTTTACGCTCGGTAATGTCTTCAATCATGCTGAGATGGCGAGGATGCGCTTTGTCTTCTACGTAAATGGGGGCTATGGTCATATTGATCCAAACAATAGCGCCATTGCGTTGAATATAACGTTTTTCCATATGGAACCCGGTAATTTTTCCGGCATTCAGTAACGCCATATTGTCCAGATCTTCCTGAATATCGTCAGGATGGGTAATGCCCATCCAATCGATATTCGCCATTTCCTCCATGGTTCTGCCCGCAATTTTTGCAAACATCGGATTTACTGAATAGACCTGTCCTGTTAACGAGTCAATTAAGGCAATGCCTAAGGGAGCCTCATTGAACATGGTTTTGAATAGAGCCTCGCTTTTTAGCAACGCCTTTTCTATCTGTTCACTCTCGGTGATGTCTCGTGCTGCGGCGAAAACGCCAAGGACATCGCCATTGTCATCGCGGTAGACACTGGCGTTATAACGTACGCTGGTGATCTTGCCCGACACATGCCGAATAGCCAGCGGGTAATTGGTCACAAATCCCTGTGAAAATGCCTGCTGATACGCTTCGCATGCTTTTCCCGGATCAGTAAAATAATCAGTAAAGTTGCTGCCGATTAAATGCTCTCTTTGTATCCCGGTTATCCGTTCAGTGGCAATATTGGCATCGGTAATCTTGCCTTCCGGGCTAATCGCCATCAAGGGGTCGAGACTGGCTTCAAACAGACTGCGGGAATATAGGGCGGCTGCCTTGATATTCTCTTCCGCTTCCTTGCGCAGAACTATCTGCCGCTGAAGCGAACGGTTCCAGATCAAAACAATGGCAAGTATTGTAAAAACGATAGCAAGCACACTTCCCAGAGCAATCCAGAACTGTCGATCTTTAAAGATGTTCTGGGGTTTTGATATATTGATCCAGCGATTTTTTATTTCTAACCGTTCGGCATCAGTGATTGCATTTAGCCCTTTTTGGATTATGTCGTGCAGTACAGGCGCATTCAGCGGAGTGGCTATCGAAAGCCGAATATCGTGCGCCATATCGCCGGCAACGCGCAGATTGGTTATGCCTTTTTCCGATATTAGATAAGACGCGGTCGCAAGATCGATCACCGACGCGTCGGAGCGGCCGAATGAAACACTTAACAATGCAGAGAGGTCATCCGGAACAAGGTCTGGATTGAAGGGAAGGCCGCGGTTTGTCATATACTCGGTAATGGCATAACTCTGCACCAAAGAAACCTTGAATCCCGAAAGCTCGTGCTCAGAAATCCGGCCTGGACGGTCTTTCCGTACGATGATTACGTTCGGTACGGAAATGAAAGGATCGGTGAAAGTAAGGAACTGTAACCGGGCGGGCGTTTTGGTTACCGCGTTGACAATATAAGCATCGCCGGCACGAACCCGCTCAAAAATATCGGAGAGTGAGGAGAATTGTTGTTGCTTAAAAGAAACGCCAATCTTCGACTCGATAAGACGGATGTAGTCGTGCGCAAGCCCGGTAGGCTGTCCTTGAGCGTCCAAAAACACAAATGGCGCATAACCTGTTTCGACCGCAAGGACAATGCGAGACTGGTTATTGGTAATCCATAGGCGTTCTTCGGGAGTTAATATTTCTTTTGCATCGCCAGTGCCGCCATAAGCAATGGCTGTAAAGAGCATGCTTATCAGAGCAAAAAACAGAGCATAGATGATTCCCTCGGCTTTTGTGTAGCGGGTAATCGGCATCTGAGGGCAGTGCAGGTAAAGCATCTTAAAGTCGAATGAAAACAAAATATTGCGAGACAGAGTGTTCAAAATCACCTCGTAGGTGACTGGAAAGAGTAAACTTTTTCAGCACATATTGAAGACATACTAACCCATTTCCGGACTTACGGCTTATTTACTGCGATATGAGACGGCAGGACACTGGAGGGGACTGGGCGGTAGGAATTCAGGGCGAGCGTCTGGCGGAAGGATATAACGGGCTGGTTACTGTTGAACCTAAAAACTGATTTTTCTAGGTTGAATCACGCATCGGCCTGCATATAGCACGCACGCTCATGCATAATGCCTCAAAGTCGATTTGGCGGGGGCTGCTAATGGATGTTGTTCTTCCTACAGCTCACAAGCCCAACCAATATCAATCAAGACTGATCCTGATCTTGCAAGATAAAAATAATCGGCACTATGGCCGAACTGGCTATAGGCGTTTCACCGCGCTTGGCCGGTGTGAACCGCCATTTTTTAACGGCTTCAATGGCTGACTCGTCAAGTATTTCATAGCCACTGCTGCGTTCAATTTCGATTGCGTCGCTTAGCCCTTCGTTGGATACCTGCACCTTTAGCAGCACTTTACCTTCCCAACCTCTGCTTTGTGCTATAGCCGGATAATCGGGTTTGGGATTTTCCGCATAATCGGCGTTAATATCGGCCTCGATAAACGGCTCGATTTTAGTGGTTGGCGCCATACTGGCCGTTGTAGCCGCAGTCGGAGCGGTTTGGACTACGGGTTGCGCCTCAAGAACTTGTTTCGTGGGTGCAAAATCGGCCGGTTCATGCATGACAGGCCTTTTTTTAAGCATTGGCTTGGGTTGTGTTTTTCTCGGAGACGGCTTTATTTCAGCGGCAGGTGGCGGAGGAGGGGCGACCTTAGGTTTGACTGCCGAAACAGGAATTATCGTAACTTCTACTATAGGGTGCGCAGGCGCTATCGGTTTGCCGGGAAGTCGTAACCATATCAAGCCCAGTCCATGCAGCAGCAGCACCAAAATTGAGATTGAGGCTGCCATGTTGACCGTTCGTTGTTTGGTAAAAAGACCGGCAAAAAACCAATTCGGCCGCCGGCTAGCGGCTTCCGTTAAGCTGCCGCCCAATGATGGCCATGTGTTATCGGGCCAAATGTCCTCAATCGACGTTATGTTGTTCCGCTGGTTGTTCGGGTTATTTACGTCGTAACGGCCCTGTTCATGAACGGCGGTTTGCCTGTGCAATCCCTGTTGATCTATAAAACCATATTTGACCTGCTGAAAAAACTGCCGCATAACAACCCTGTTTTTGGAGGAAAAGATGCGGCGCAGAGGCCGCACAGTGGGAAGCCTGAGCAACGCTGTTTATCAGGTGTTAACGCCAACCCACAACGTAAATACTTTAACAAGGCTCCGGCGTTTAGAAAATATGACAATTTGTCGCACGATGGCCGGTTTCATAAGCTGGCCGGGCATTGCACACAATGTCGTTAAGTTAAGCCTCAACGCTGTGCTTAGGGTTGATTCGGTTCGTGGGTCTGAGAGCCTTTCGGTCGGGTCGGGATGACGGCCATGTCAGGTTAGCGATAGCCAACCGCAACCTACTCGACTCAAAAATATACCTTTTAATTTCAGGGTTGGCGCCATTGATACTTTATGTGACCGGCGTTATCCGCTGGCTGCAAAAACGTAAAGCGCACAAGTTAAAAGCGGGCAGGCAATTACAGAAATAGTCCTCAAGCATAACTCCAAAAGCTGTGTCATATGCCCTATATAACTGCGACATATGACACAATTTATTTTCTGTGATCATCAAGTTGTTGATATTGTTATCTGTTTAAGCGGGCATGGATATTGCTTTAATATCGCAACCACACCCCGTTTAATCCTGCCTTGCACAACCAATGCCCGAACCCAAACACAGCTTCCTGCATGACCTGTTCCTGAAACACGCTCACGAGGTCAGCGCCTTCATTCGCGGACGCTGGCCCAAGGAGCAGGATGTCGACGACATTATGCAGGAATCGTTTTTACGATTGTCGCAAGTCCCCAATCCTGAAACTATCCTTAACCCGCGAGCTTTCCTGTTCACAACCGCAGCCAATAGGGTCATGGATCGCCGGCGCAGTCGCAAAACCAAGGAACATTACGTTGAAAACGTCGAGGCATCAACTGATACGGATTGCCATAGGACGGCAGGTGAAACGCTCATCCATGATTCGTCAGCTCCGATATTCTCGTCATTGCCGAAGGATGATCTCAATAGGATTTTCCTGGATGCCAGTTCCCAGCTGCACCGGTTTCTGGCTCGGCGTGTGCAATGCCCTGAAACTGCAGCGGATTTGACTCAAGAAGTTTATCTTCGTCTTCCGCAAATGCAGGCATCGGTAGCAGACGAAGTGGGTGTTCGGGCTTGGTTGTTTCGGGTGGCTTCGAACCTGTCGATTGACCACTTGCGCAGCCAACATCGGCATGCCGAATTGCTGAATCAATTTTGCGGCAATGAAACAGAGATCGACAAAGCCCCGAGTCCCTATCGAGCCGTCATGGATCGAGACCGACTCAATCGAGTGCAAAATGCGCTTAAGGATCTGCCTGACCAATGCGCTGAAGTACTTTACCTGAGCCGAATAGAAGGCTACAGCCATGCCGAAATTGCCGGGCAATTGGGTATTTCCAAAAGCCTGGTGGAAAAACATGTGATGCGAGCCCTGAATCATTGCCGCCAAGCGGTCGATGAGGAAGGCGAATAATGTGGTTTAAGACGGATCCATTCGTTATAGTTATAAATATCCCCACTTTCCCGTTAAGCCATGCCGATGAATGATTCCGTATCGAAAACTCGCGAGCGCCTTGAGCAAGAGGCTGTTGCGTGGCATACGCGCTTAACGTCGGGAGACATCAGTTCTGTCGAACGCACCCGTTTTGAGCTATGGCTAAAGCAGAGTCCCGCTCATGACCGGGCCTACCGTAAAATAAAAAACCTCTGGCAGATGCTGGAGGTCCCTGTAAAGACAGATCGGCAACGACGCCAAAAGATTTACAGGGCGTCTAAACCCGCACACTACCAGCGTTGGGGTTTGGGACTGGCCGTTGCCGCATCTTTGTTATTGTTGGTCACTCTGGGGGGGTACCCGGATTACCTGTACGCTCCCTGGGCCGATTACAGCACCCACATCGGTGAGCGAACCTCGATCCGCCTTGAGGACGGAACAGTCGCGCATCTCAATACCGATACCGCGTTCGACGTGACTTGGCGCGACAATGA
>JALNYY010000215.1 GCA_023229605.1 Methylobacter sp. | reverse complement strand
CAGGTTAATTGGAGTCCGTAATTTATTTAGAAAAAATTGTTGAATTTCTATAAAATTACTCATTACTGTAACAATTCTTCATATCAAGTCTACATGGACCTAAAATTTCTCGATTTCGAACAACCTATCGCTGAATTAGAAGCGAAAATTGAAGAACTCCGCAATGTCGAGTTCGACAATAATATTAATATTTCCGATGCAATCAAGCAGTTGGAAGAGCGAAGCCAGGCGCTGACCGAGTCGATTTTTACCGATCTTTCCGATTGGCAGATTTCCCAGTTATCGCGGCATCCGGGGCGTCCTTATACGCTGGACTATGTGGAGCATATTTTTACCGATTTTCATGAGCTGCACGGCGACCGCGCTTATGCCGATGATCCGGCGATTATTTGCGGTTTGGCGCGTCTTAACGGGCAGCCGGTGATGGTGATAGGTCATCAAAAGGGACGCGACACCAAGGAAAAAATTTACCGCAACTTCGGCATGCCGCGCCCGGAAGGCTATCGCAAGGCCTTGCGCATGATGAAAATGGCGGAGCGTTTTAAAATGCCGGTTATCTGCCTGATCGACACACCGGGAGCTTATCCCGGCATCGGCGCGGAGGAACGCGGTCAGAGCGAGGCCATCGCCAGAAACCTGTTTGAAATGGCCAAGCTTAAAACGCCGATTATCTGCACTATTATCGGCGAAGGCGGTTCCGGCGGCGCGCTGGCTATCGGGGTCGGCGACCGTTTAATCATGCTCGAATACAGCACCTATTCGGTTATTTCCCCGGAAGGTTGCGCATCTATCCTGTGGAAAAGCGCGGACAAGTCGCAATTGGCGGCCGAGGCGATGGGCATTACTTCGGACCGTATCCGCGAACAGGGTTTTCTGGATGAAGTCGTCAGGGAACCTTTAGGCGGCGGGCATAGGAACTTTAAAGCCATTGCCGGGAATTTAAAGGAAGCGCTGGTTCGTCATATGAACGAATTGACACACCTGCCTGTTGATAAAATGATGGAAAAGCGCTATCAGCGGATTATGGATTTTGGGGTTTTTACTGAGGAAAGCGGGAAGTAAAGCGGCAGGTTCAAGGTGAAATGTTCACGTGCCGTAGGGGCGGATTGCATCCGCCCTGACTGATGGAAGACAGCATTGCCAGGCTGGCGCAGCTTGGAAGCGGGCGGCAAAGGCTTTATATTGCCTATAGCGGCGGCGTGGATTCCCATGTGTTGTTGCATTTATGCGCGTCGATAGCGCAACTCAAAGATAAACTTACCGCCGTTTACGTGCATCACGGTCTACAGGCAGAGGCCGAATCCTGGGCCAGCCATTGTGAAAAAACGGCCAAAGACTTGGGTGTCGGATTTTTAACACTACGGGTTAATGCCAAGCCGGATACCGGCGAAAGTCCCGAGGAAGCCGCCAGAAACGCCCGGTATGCGGCTTTGAAATCGTTAATTAATACCGACGATGCATTGCTGCTTGCCCAGCACCGGGAAGACCAGCTGGAAACGGTGTTGCTGCAACTGTTTCGCGGCAGCGGCTTGCGCGGGCTTTCCGGGATGCCGGAAAGCATGGCTTTCGGGTCGGGCATTATGCTCAGGCCTTTGTTGAATACGCCCAAGCAGGCGATCAGGGATTACGCTCATGCGCATCAATTACGCTGGGTAGAAGACCCCAGCAATCAGAGCAACGATTATGACCGCAATTTCCTGCGCAATGCGGTTGTGCCGTTACTCAAACAGCGCTGGCCTGCAATCGATAAAACCGTGGCGCGTTCGGCAAGGCATTGTGCGGAGGCTCAGGTGCTGGTCGATGAGGTTGCAGATGAGTTATTTGCCGCAGTTTTTAATCCGGCGGATAAAACATTGTGTATCAGCGAATTGACTGAACATCATATTCGCCAGCAACAACTTATTCTCAGACACTGGTTTCGGCGCATGGGATTAAAAATGCCGGCGCAGGCTTTTGTCGGGCGGGTTTTAACTGAAGTTGTTGCGGCATCAGGGCATCGCGACCCGGTTTTGTCCGGGCAAGGCTGCAGCATCCGCCGTTACCGGGATAAGTTGTATTGCCTGACAAATCTGCCTGGAGCAGATTTGCATTTACGCGAAGGGCATCAGGCAGGACAGCCTGATGTGACCCAATCCGTGCAGGAAGCGCCGCAAGACCGTGTTTGGCCAACCGGACAAACAGCGATAAAAATCAGCCGCGACCGGACCTTATCCAGCGTGCCTTCTTCAAAGGGGATACTCCGCGAGCGGTGGGCGAGCGCCAAGGTCGAGGTCAGGTTTCGCCGGGGCGGCGAAAAAATCTGCCTGCCGGGGCGTAAAGGGCATCATTCACTGAAGAACCTGTTTCAGGAAGCGGCTGTTCCTCCGTGGGAAAGGGATGTAATGCCTTTGATTTACCTGGATGACACGCTCGCCGCTGTAGGCGATAAATGGATCAGTGCGGCATTCTATGCTGAAAAGCATCAAGGTTGCGTCAGTTTGTCCCTGCAAAGTTAAGAATTAAACCCAAAAGACAATGACGAATTTTGTATTGTCGATTAAAATGCACCAGTTTCACCTAACTTCATCAGTTTTCACTGAAGTCTAAAATCCTACATGACAAAATACATTTTCATTACCGGCGGCGTTGTCTCGTCTCTTGGCAAGGGCATTGCCGCATCTTCGCTTGCCGCTATTCTTGAGTCGCGCGGCCTCAAGGTCACGATGACCAAGCTCGATCCTTACATCAATGTCGATCCGGGCACTATGAGTCCTTTTCAGCACGGCGAGGTATTTGTTACTGAAGACGGTACGGAAACCGATCTCGATTTAGGCCATTATGAGCGGTTTCTTAAAACCACGATGACCAAAAAGAACAGCTTTTCAACAGGGCAGGTCTACGAAACCGTTTTGCGCAAAGAGCGTAAAGGCGAATATCTGGGTGCGACGGTTCAGGTTATCCCGCATATTACCGATGAAATTAAGCGGCGCGTTTATGAAAGCGCCGACGACTGCATCGATGCCAGCGGCAGAATAACCCAGGGTGCGGTCGATGTTGCCTTGATTGAAGTCGGCGGCACGGTAGGCGACATTGAGTCCTTGCCTTTTCTGGAAGCTATCCGGCAGATGCGGTTTGAGCTGGGTGTTGAACGGTCGCTGTTTATTCATTTAACACTGGTGCCGTATATTCGTTCCGCCGGGGAAATAAAAACCAAACCGACCCAGCATTCGGTGAAAGAACTACGCAGTATCGGCATACAGCCGGATATTTTGATTTGCCGTTCGGAACAACCGATACCGCACAGTGAGCGCCGCAAAATTGCGTTGTTTACCAATGTAGAAGAAAAGGCGGTTATTTCTGCGATTGATGCCAGTTCTATCTACAAGATTCCGTTGTTATTGCATGACCAGGGCCTGGATGACATCGTCGTCAACAAGCTGCGCCTGGATGTGCCTCCTGCGGATTTGGCCGAATGGGAAGCCGTGGTTGATGCGCTGGAGCATTCCGTCGATAAAGCAACCATCGCCATTGTCGGTAAATATGTCGATCATTCCGATGCTTATAAATCGTTGAATGAAGCATTAATTCATGCCGGTATCCGTACCCGCACCAAGGTCAATATTGTTTATATCGATTCGGAAACGATAGAGGATGAAGGCGTTGCACAGCTGAAAGGCGTCGATGCCATTCTGGTGCCGGGCGGCTTTGGCGAGCGCGGCGTGGAAGGTAAAATTGCCACTGTCAGGTATGCGCGGGAAAATAAAATTCCTTACCTGGGTATTTGTCTGGGCATGCAGGTTGCCGTTATTGAATTCGCCCGCGATGCAGCCGGATTGGAAGGCGCGCACAGCACCGAATTTTTGCCCAAATCGCCGCATCCTGTGATCGGCCTGATTACCGAATGGATGTCTGAAGACGGCCAACTGGAAAAGCGCAATGAAGAATCCGACTTAGGCGGTTCCATGCGCCTGGGCGGTCAGCAATGCCGCTTGCAAACCGATTCGCTGGCCTTCCAGCTTTATCAGAAAGATGTGATTACCGAAAGACATCGTCACCGTTACGAGTTTAACAGCCAGTATCTGGAAAAACTGGAGCAGGCCGGCATGCGTTTTTCCGGCAAGTCGATTGATGGACGTCTGGTCGAAGTGGTGGAAATACCCGATCATCCGTGGTTTCTGGCTTGCCAGTTCCACCCCGAATTTACCTCGACCCCCAGAAAAGGCCATCCGCTGTTTTCCGGTTTTGTCGTCGCGGCTGTTGAACATAAAAAAGGTACAGTGTAATGAAATTATGTGGTTTTGAAGCAGGTCTGGATCAGCCGTTTTTTTTGATAGCCGGACCCTGCGTTATTGAAAGCGAGCAACTGGCACTGGACACTGCGGGTACCTTAAAAGAATTAACAGCCGCATTAAATATCCCGTTTATTTACAAATCGTCTTTCGATAAAGCCAACCGCTCGTCGCACGAAAGTTACCGCGGCCCAGGCGTGGAAGAGGGACTAAAAATACTGGAAAAAGTCAAACAGCAAGTCGGCGTTCCTGTGTTGACCGATGTGCATGAAGACACGCCGCTGGCCGAAGTTGCAGCCGTCGTTGATGTAATGCAAACGCCTGCGTTTTTATGCCGGCAAACCAATTTTATTCAGCAGGTTGCAGCGCAGGGTATTCCGGTCAATATTAAAAAAGGCCAGTTCCTGGCGCCGTGGGATATGGTGCATGTCGCCAACAAAGCCAAGGCGGCCGGAAACCAGCAGATTATGGTCTGCGAGCGCGGCGTATCCTTCGGTTACAA
>JALNYY010000040.1 GCA_023229605.1 Methylobacter sp. | reverse complement strand
CTTGGAGCGTTACGTTTTCACCCGCCCATGCTTGTAGGGAATCGGCTTCTTCCGTCCCTGAAATGGGAGTAACAGACAGAAACGCCGCATCCCAAACCGTACCATCGGCAAACTCCACTCGCTCGATGTGATAGGCATCTCCATATCTCCAGCTCTGTATCGTCAGTTGATCGGCCGTACCATTGATGTTTAACACCAGAGCATTGCCGCTCCGCGTGAAGGTAATGTCACTCGCGGCAATTCCGGCACCGAAGCGGATAGTATCCACATTACCTGCGGTAGAGTCGCCATCGTAAATATTGTCTTGCCCACCGCCCAGGTTGAACAGATAGGTGTCATTGCCTGTACTGCCACTCAAATAATCATTACCGGCGCCGCCATCCAGAATATCATTACCATCATTCCCGTAAAGAGCGTCACCACCGCCTAAACCTTGGAGCGTTGCGTTTTCACCCGCCCATGCTTGTAGGGAATCGGCTTCTTCCGTCCCTGAAATGGGAGTAACAGACAGAAACGCCGCATCCCAAACCGTACCATCGGCAAACTGCACTCGTTCAATGTGATAGGCATCTCCATGTCTCCATTTCTGTATAGTCAATTGCTCGGCCGTACCGTTGATGCCTAGCACCAGATCATTGCCGCTCCGCGTGAGGGTGATGTCACCCTCAGCTATTCCGGCACCAAAACGAATAGTGTCCATATTGCCAGCGGTAGAATCGTAATCATAGATCGTGTCTTGCCCACCCCCCAGATTGAACAGGTAGGTGTCGTTGCCCCTACCGCCATTCAAATAATCATTGCCGGCTCCGCCGTCTAGAGTATTATTTCCTGCGTCCCCGGACAAATAGTCGTTGTCAATCGTGCCAACGATAGGTATAGCTGAATCTTGTGCCTGCAAATACGCCGCATCCCACGACGTGCCATCGGCAAACTGCACTCGCTCGATGTGGTAGTAATCCCCATATCCCCAATTCTGTATTGTCAGTTGCTCGGACGTGCCGTCGATACCCAGTACCAGATCATACCCGTTACGACTGAAAGTAATGTCCTCCGCCATGATTCCCTTACCGAGGCGAACAGTGTCCACATTACCTGGGGTGGAGTCGTATTCGGAGATTCTGTCTTGTCCTCCGCCCAGGTTAAACAGGTAAGTGTCATTACCTGTACCGCCAACCAAGGTGTCATTTCCGGCTCCACCGTCTAGCGTGTCATTCCCTGCGTCCCCATACAGATAGTCATTACCGCTTGTTCCAATGAGTGGCAGCCCGGATAATTGAGACGGCAAATCTGCCGTCCCCCACACTGTTCCATCCGCAAACTCTATCCGCTCAATGTGGTAGGCATCCCCATTACCCCAGTCCTTTATAGTCAATTGATCGGTTGTACCGCTAATGCTTAATACCAGATTGTTTCCGCTACGGCTGAAAGTAACGTCGCTTGCAGCAATTCCGATGCCAAAGCGGATGGTATCCACATTGCCTGCTGTGTAGTCGTATTCGGAGATCGTATCTTGCCCGCCACCCAGGTGGATCAGGTAAGTGTCGTTGCCAGTACCGCCATACAGGTAATCGTTTCCGGCTCCGCCATCTAACGTGTTATTCCCTGAATTACCGGTCAGGTAATCGTTGCCAACCGTGCCAACGATAGGCGCAGCTGTGAACTGTTCCTGTAAATAAGCCTCATTCCATGACGTACCATCGGCAAACGCTACTTGCTCGATATGATAGTAATCCCCATATCCCCAGCTCTGTATCTTCAGTTGATCGGTGGTACCGTTAATACCTAATACCAAAACGCCACCGTACCCGCCAGAGAACCTGATGTCGCCCGCTGCAATCCCGGCGCCGAAGCGAATGGTGTCCATATTGCCTGCGGTGGAGTCGCCATCATAAATAGTGTCTTGCCCGTCCCCCAGATTGAACAGGTAGGTGTCGTTGCCTGCTCCGCCTTGCAGGGTGTCGTTTCCGACTCCCCCATCTAGTATGTCATTGCCGCTGTTTCCAATGAGTACGTCATTTCCTTCCATCCCTTGAAAAAAAGTGCCGCTATCATTCACCCAAAGGCTTAATGTATCATCACCAGCCGTCCCCACAACAGTCGGCGCAGGAATATTGGTTTGTAAATAGGCCGCATCCCACGATGTGCCATCGGCAAACTCCACGCGCTCGATCTGGTAGTAATCTCTATATCCCCAGTTCTGTATCTTCAGTTGGTCAGTCGTGCCGTTAATGGTCAATACCAAATCGTTTCCACTGCGATTGAAGGTGATGTCGCCCGCAACAATCCCAGTCCCAAAACGGATTGTATCAACATTACCTGTGGTGGAGTCGTAATCAGAGATCGTATCTTGTCCTCCGCCCAGATTGAACAGGTAAGTGTCGTTGCCAGTACCGCCATACAGGTAATCGTTCCCTGCTCCACCATCCAGCGTGTTGCTCCCTGCATCCCCGGATAAATAGTCGTTGCCAGTCGTGCCAACGATGGGCGCAGCTGTGAACTGTGCCTGCAAATACGCCGCATTCCACGACATGCCATCGGCAAACTCCACTCGCTCAATGTGGTTGTAATCCCCATAGCCCCAATGCTGGATCGTTAATCGGTCGTCGGTGCCGTTGATGCTTAACACCAGATCGTTTCCGCTATGACTGAAGGCAATGTCGCTCGCAGCTATCCCGGCATCAAAGCGAACAGTGTCCACATTGCCTGTCGTTGAGTCACCATCGTAAATGATGTCTTGCCCATCACCCAGATTGAACAGGTAGGTATCGTTGCCTGCTCCGCCTTGCAACGTATCGTTTCCGATTCCGCCGTCTAGCGTATCATTCCCAATGTCCCCCGACAGGTAGTCGTTGCCAGTCGTTCCAACGATAAGCTTACCTAAAGCTTGCGCCTGTAAATACGCAGCCCCCCACACCGTCCCATCGACAAACGCCACTCGCTCAATGCGATAAGCATCGCCATAGTTCCAGTTCTGAAGAATTACTTGGTCGGTCGCGCCCTTGATGCTTAACAGTAAATCGTTTCCGCTATATGTAAAAATGATGTTACTAGCCGCGATACCGGCACCGAAGCGCAGGGTATCCACATTGCCCGCCGTTGAGTCAGCCTCATAAATAGTGTCTTGCCCGTCGCCCAAGTTGAACAGGTAGGTATCGTTGCCTGCTCCGCCATGCAGGGTATCGTTTCCAGCTCCACCGTCCAGCGTGTTATTCCAGGAGTCGCCGTACAGGCTGTCGTTGCCTGTTGTGCCAACGATAGGTATAGCTGAAACTTGTGTCTGCAAATACGCCGCGTCCCAGGACGCGCCATCGGCAAACTGCACTCGCTCGATACGGTAGGCATCACTATAGCCCCAGTTTTGTATCTTCACTTGATCGTTTGTGCCGTTGATAGCCAGTACCAGATCATTACCGCTATAACTGAAGGTAATGTCCCCCGCAGCAATCCCGGCCCCAAAGCGAATAGTATCCACATTGCCTGCCGTTGAGTCAGTCTCATAAATAGTGTCTTGCCCGCCGCCCAAGTTGAACAGGTAAGTATCGTTGCCTGCTCCGCCTTGCAAGGTATCGTTTCCGGTTCCGCCGTCCAGCGTGTTATTCCCGGAATCCCCAAACAGGTAGTCGTTGCCGGTTGTGCCAACGATAGGTAAGGCTGAAACTTGCTCCTGCAAATACGCCGCATCCCAGGACGCGCCATCGGCAAACTCCACTCGCTCGATACGATAGGCGTCGCGATAGCCCCAGCTCTGTATCTTCAGTTGGTCGGTCGTGCCAATACCTAGCACCAGATCGTAGCCATTCCGTGCAAAGCTAATGTCGCTCGCGGCAATCCCTACGCCAAATCGAATGGTATCCACGTTGCCTGCGCTAGAGTCGTATTCGGAGATGACGTCTTGCCCGCCGCCCAAGTTGAACAGGTAGGTATCGTTGCCAGCTCCGCCTTGCAGAATATCGTTTCCGCTTCCGCCGTCTAGCGTGTCATTGCCATTGTTTCCGATAAGCGTGTCGTTGCCACCCATACCTTGAAGTGTGGCATTTTCACTTACCCAGCTTTGTAAATAATCCGTACCTTCGGTTCCTAGGATAGTTTGGCCTAACAAAGCAGCTGTCTGTGCCTGCAAATAGGCCGAATCCCAAATCGTCCCATCGACAAACGCCACTTGCTCGATACGGTAGGCATCACCGTAACCCCAGTTCTGTACCTTTAGCTGATCGGTTGTGCCGTTAATGCTTAACATCAGATCGTTACCGCTGCGACTGAAGCTAATATCGCCCGTAGCAATCCCGGCTCCAAAGCGAATAGTGTCCACATTACCTGCCGTTGAGTCGTTATCGTAAATCGTGTCTCGCCCGCCGCCCAAGTTGAACAGGTAAGTATCATTGCCTGTACCGCCTTGCAGGGTATCGTTTCCAGTTCCGCCATCCAGCATGTCATTGCCGGTGCTGCCGATAAGGGTGTCGTTTCCTTCTATGCCTTGCAGTTGGTCACCGATACTTCCCGACCAGCTATTCAGGTAGTCGTTGCCATTTGTCCCAACAATAGGTAACGCTGAAATTCGGCTTTGAATATACGCTGTATCCCACGCGGCTCCATCGGCAAACTCCACGCGCTCGATGCGGTAAGCACTTCCAGCCCCCCAGCTTTGGATGCTTAGCCGGTCGCTGGTACCGTTAATCCCCAATACCAGATCGTTTCCGCTACGACTGAAGTTAATATCGCCCGTAGCAATCCCGACCCCAAAGCGAATAGTGTCCACATTGCCTGCCGTTGAGTCGTTATCGTAAATCGTGTCTCGCCCGCCGCCCAAGTTGAACAGGTAAGTATCATTGCCTGTACCGCCATACAAGTTGTCATTCCCGGTTCCGCCATCCAGCATGTCATTGCCGGTGCTGCCGATAAGGGTGTCGTTTCCTTCCATGCCTTGCAGTTGGTCACCGATACTTCCCGACCAGCTATTCAGAGAGTCGTTGCCATTTGTCCCAACGATAGGTAACGCTGAAATTCGGCTTTGAATATACGCCGTATCCCACGCGGTTCCATCAGCAAACTCCACGCGCTCAATGCGGTAAGCATTTCCAGCCCCCCAGCTTGGGATGCTTAGCCGGTCGCTGGTACCGTTAATCCCCAATGCCAGATCGTTTCCGCTACGACTGAAAGCAATGTCGCTCGCGGCAATCCCTGCGCCAAATCGAATGGTATCCACGTTGTCTGCGGTATAGTCATATTCGGAGATGATGTCTTGCCCACCACCCAAGTTGAACAGGTAGGTATCGTTGCCCGTATAACCTCGTAAAGTATCATTCCCGGTTCCGCCATCCAGCGTGTCATTGCCATTGCTGCCAATAAGGGTGTCGTTTCCTCCCATGCTTTGCAGGGTGTCATTGCTATCTGCCCAACCGTTCAGATAGTCGTTACCATTTGTCCCAACAATAGGTAGCGCTGAAATTCGGCTTTGAATATACGCCGCATCCCACGCGGATCCATCGGCAAACTCCACGCGTTCAATGCGGTAAGCATTTCCAGATCCCCAGCTTTGAATTATTAACTGGTCGCTAGTACCGTTAATCCCCAATACCAGATCGTTTCCGCTACGACTGAAGGCAATGTCGCTCACGGCAATCCCTGCACCGAAGCGAACAGTGTCCACATTACCTGCGGTAGAGTCGATATCGTGAATAGTGTCTTGCCCGCCCCCCTGGTTGAACAGGTAGGTATCGTTGCCTGCACCGCCTTGCAGCGCGTCGTTACCAATTCCACCATCCAGCGTATCGTTACCCTCTTGACCGAAGAGTGTGTCATTGCCCGCACCTCCGCTAATCACATCATCCCCGCCCCGACCTTCAATGACGTCGTTACCGACCAGCCCATTAATGACCTCGGCGGTGTTGTATCCGCGAATCTGGTCATTTCCTTCCGTCCCCAACGATGGCAGCATCGCTTTCACCGCAGCAAAATCCCAGGCAGTACCATCGTTGAATTCAATCGCTTGCAAGCTACTCTGGGAGACGCCGTCGTTCACAAAATATCCTGCAACCGTCATCCGGTTTCCCGTGTCCCGTATCGTCAGGATCAGGTCGTCGATATTTCGGATCAGGTCGATGTCTGTCGGTAATACTCCGGCATCGAACTTCAATACATCCCGCTTGTTTGCCGTGTTGTCTTGGCTCAATATCGTGTCTTGCCCGGATGTGCGTCCGAATAGATAAGTATCGTTGCCCGCCCCGCCGTCCAGCAGATCATTACCCAGCCCGCCATCCAGCGTGTCATTGCCATCCTGCCCGTAAAGCGCATCATTCCCCTCTCCACCCAATAGGCTATCGTTACCGCCGCCTCCGTAAATGAGATCGTTACCGCCCCATCCGGCGATGACTTCGTCGCTGCCATCACCCGTCAGTTGATCGTTACCCTGCGTTGCAATCATGCCTCGCCATGCCAAGTTCGCAACGGAGACAACGTCCTGACCATAGGCCACCAGCGCTTCTTGGAAGGCGCGGGTATCGAATTCGCTGATTTTGTTGGTATAAGTCAGGTTAGTGATGAACTCGGCCAATGCACTCTTGCCCTGTTCCCGGTTTGCCTCCAGCTTGGCGGTGATAAGCGGCAACGTGCTGCTAAGGTCGCCGTGAAGGGTTTGGCTGGTTGCATCCCAGGTATAGCTAATTGCACCGTACAGTTCCTTGAGCCGGGTTTGTTGTATAAGTTGCGCGGCAATACCGTTGGCAAATTCGTCGTAGGCTTTAAGTAACACTGCGGATGCCGGGCCGTGAGGGTTGGGATCTTGTTCGCCCCAACACCAAGTGCCTACATAACCTTCCCCCAACAAGGCTTCCATGGCGTAGAGCTTTCTGGCATCGCCGATGGGGTTGTTGTAAATCTTGGTGGCCGCGCGGCTCATCGGGTCTTTGTCGGTCACCCCGGTCCATTCGTAGATAATCCGGGTGGTGAGTGCGTTACGGGCAACCGGGTCTGCCTCGGCAGCGAATTGGTCGATCAGGTTCATGAGGGTGCTGCTGCCGTTGGCGGCTTGTTGGGCCAGCACTTGGCGCAGGCTGGCTACGTTGCCCTTGCCCTGTATCTCCGGCATGTTGTGGATGACTTCGCTGATGGCGAGCAGATTCAAGTTCCGGGTGCTGGATTGGTCGGCCTTGAACCAGACATCTTCGGCCAGCGCGGTGCTGCCGTCGGTTTTGGTGTAGCTGCCTTGTTGCTGATGGGTGTTGCCATTCGCATCTGTGCTGATGCTGGTGGTGTAGCCGGTGGCGATGCTTTGAATGCCGAGGTCGCTGAGAGTCTTGAGTTCACCTGCATTGGCAATGCCGTCGCTGTTCCGGTCTTGCCAGATGTTGAGTTCGGCCCAGGCGCTATCCTGACTGTCGAGTTTACTGTCGCCGTTGCTGTCGAGGTCGGCCAGGGCGGCAAAGCCGTTGGCGGCGGTTTGGCCGTTCTTGAGTTGGGTGCGATCGCCGAACAGTTCGGTGCCGTCGTCTATTTTGCCGTTACCGTTCAGGTCGCGCACGAGGATGCCGTCGCCGGAAGTCGCCCAGCCGGTGCGTTCGGCAAAGCCGTTACCGTCGTAATCGAAGAAGGTGCCATTGCTAACGTCTTGTGTGGCGATGCCGTTGCCATTGAGGTCGAGCACTATCGGCGATTTGGTTTGCTCGGCTTTGCCGAAGGCTTCTTGAAGGGGATTGCTGCCGGGGCTGGGTGGACTGTATTCGTCTAGGGTGATTCCTAAGTCGCCTGCGGTGAAGTTTTCTATGACCAGAGGGTCGTTGATTTGTAGGGTGTTGCCGATTTGAAGATAGGTGTTGCCTGCTGCGTCTTTGTAGAGGATTTCGCCTTTTTTGCGGGTGGCGAAGCTGAGTTGTTTGCCGTTGAGATAGATCGTGCCTTGGCCGTCCGAGTCGCGGATGGTGTCGCCGTCGTCGGCGTAGTAGGTGTCATTGCCTACTCCGCCATCAAGGATGTCACCGCCTGCATTGTCGTTACCGTACAAAGTGTCGTCTCCGGCTCCTCCAATCAAAGTATCTGTTCCGATGCCTCCGATGAGAGTGTCTTGGCCAGCTCCACCGTCTAATGTGTCATTTCCTCCTTCACCGAGAATCACATCATTACCGTCTCTACCATTGAGCTGATACTCGCCTGACGCTGTAATGTTGCCCGTGTCATCGCCAACCAGAATATCATCGTAGGTTTCAGTTACTGATATGCCTCTCGATTCAAGGTCAGCGAACACGAGGCTTTCAGCAGGTTTACAAACAGCATCACGGAAGGCATTAAGATTTTGGACTCGCGCATTGGTTGCCAGAATTTGATCTTCGTGTGGCACGTACAGATAAGTATATGCGCGCAGCACTCCCTTGGCTTCATCAAGATCGGTTGGCGTATAACCGCCAGCTACTTGCACGACCGCCGCAAAACGCTTCAATACCGTGTTGGCACCAAGGTAACCGCCTTGATCTTTCTGCGCTTCCGCAGTTCGGAAATATCCGCCAAGCAAGTCATCTACACCCAAAGCACCATTCTTTTGATACCCGTTAAAACTCGACCCTTGAACAAAGTTCAGCCAGCCAGTTCCATTAACACCAAATTCATTACCGTAATCACAGAGAAATAATCTGGCGAGATCGCTTTGAAGGAATGCCTGATCCGATGGAGACGCTGCTACCTTTACCTTATCTGCGAAATCGATTAGTTTTTGCAATGCACCATCTACATTCCCATTAATCTCTCTCATTCCATAAGTGCTGGAAAGGGCGCTGCTGATGAGTGATTGCTCGGCACTGGATAGTCCTTGTCCATTCTTTGTTTTTGCTTGGTTACATAATGCTGCAACTAGCTTGTCATCAAGGCGACCTGTGGTCGGGTCGCCATCATCAATGATGTAATTGCCAGCACTATCCACTGCATTCCTTAATATGTCTTTAAAGAGATCATTACCGTCAGCATTCCCCGTTGACAGATCATATTGAATGTAGCCAAAGCTCCAGCCGCTGTTAGCGGTGTTAGCCCAACTCAAAACATAGGGTGTGTTACTGGTTTTTCCTGATGCTTCATTCAACCCCATAAGGGTAAACAATTTGTTCTTGAACGTGACATCTCCGGTGAAATTGATACTCATGGCTGTTTATTCCTTATGTTGGTCAGGTATTGGTATAAATCATCGTAAACGGGCTGATAGCCGGTTTTCTCAAGGTCATATTTCTTGCCGTTTATCTTGTCTATGAAAAGGTTGCTGTCGTTAAGATCGAATACAAAAAAGCGGCGATTGAGCAGCGGCGACTGGGTGTTGAAATACTCGTCAAACCGCACGATCAGGCCATTACTCATCGGCAATAGAAAAGTGCCATCATCCAGCGGCAACATATGCCCACCCCACACTGATTCAACACGAGTGGAAAAACCAGGCGGCCCTTCTTCGGTACAAGGATCAACTTCCTCATCAGACCCCGGCAATGGTCTGAGGCGATCCCACATGCGTTGCTTTGGCTCGTCGAGGAGGATGAAGATAACTTTACTGGGCCCATATATCCCCTTCTTTTCATCGTGGGTATAAAAAAAGTAATCAATCGGGCCGTGATCGCAATGCCCATGTGTGGCATAACCTACAGCAATAACCTCTAATCCGTTGGATAGCTTGATGTCACCATCAAAAAAATCACTTGCCTTTGTGCCACTGACTTGTGTGCTATCACTCAATAGCAGCACGTTCTTCATTTTAGTACTCAGCAATTCACCACGAACAACTGACTGCCCGCCAAACAGAAGTTTTTTTCCCGCAAGAACATCTCCATTACTTAACATGAACAGATCAGGAGGAAGTTCTGAGGGAGGAGCTTGGTATTCCCAATGCCATACATCGGGGTACGGAGGGTACTTCTTCTCCGTTGCAGGAATGCCGGGATTTTCAGCATCAGAATAGGTCAATTGGGACGATGCGTGTTCCTGTGATTCAGACAGAATATGAATCCGGGCTCTATAATAGATCTTCAGGCAAGCTATATCCCTGCAAGCATTGCGATGCTTAAGCCACAACTTCTGCCCCTGCCGAGTCATTTCAGTCTGACGCTGATATTGCAGCGCCGCTTTGTAACTCAATGCCATTTCTTCATCCAGTTTCGATAACTCGGCATCGACACAGATAAGTTTATCCACTTTCGTCTGAGCCTCTGCACAAGTAAAACTCGCCGCCTGTGTAGGCAATACCATCATCATACAACCGAGCAGGAGTAAGGGTAGCAATAAGGGATGGAGCCCGATATTCTGTTCGACATTCCTGTTCATCATTACACTCATTTCCTCATCAAGTTAAAATCACACTGTCTCGTTACATCATCGATCCCTTTTTTCCTTGGACGCCCCGGCGTTCCAAGTCCAACCGACCTTGCAAGCGTCGCTTCGATTTCGTCCTTGAACCGTTCGCTACCCAAGGCGGTACCGCTATTTACCGACTCACGAATCGTTTTCAGTTTCCTCCTTGGCGGATAATAGGAGTACGCCATGATTCTTTTTCATTCCTGCTTTCCTATGCATTTCATCATTCGTAATTGTGCTCGTTAACCAGTCATTGCCACCGTCCCCACATACTATGTTGAACTTTTTAAGCTATAGAAGATGAGCAGGTCTCAAGGAGATGTGCTGAAAATATATCTAGCTTTTCAACTACGCCGACTTGAGCGCGAGTTTGCCCCGTTACATGCTCAATGTCCATATTTTTTGTGATGGCAATTTCGTTTTTTTATCGCACTGCTCCTGCAAAAAATGCCTCTTGAGCGCGTAGCATGCCATTGCCGCCAATCTCGACCCACCGGTCTTATGCAGAAAAACGGGGACGACTGATAATTCTGTTCACCGCCACGCTTATTTTCCCTCAAACCAAACCCACTTTCAGTTATCGTCTCTACTCATCCTTGAAGAATTAAACGGCACCGGCAGTTTAAACCTCTCCGGACGAGCCGGACACATGCCGCAAAACGGCTCCTCCTCGCGGCGAAAGAATTCCTCGATCTGCTCGTCGGTGCAACCGGACTCTAACGGCTGATACTGCAAGTACGGTTTCCAGCTGTCGGAAAGGCGATACTTTGCGTCTTGTAGTTTCAGATAGGCCAATGGTGCGCACTTCCATATCTTCCCTTCAAACAGCTGAGGATAATGCTTGGCTGGACAACACTCCCAACTTTGCCTCGGCTGCCCGTCTTTAAACGGCTCCATGGCGTTACCGCTTCCTAGATACACGCGAGTCCAGTATTTGAACGACAGGTAGATATTGACTTGAATTCGGTAATTGCGAACCCAGCTTTTCAGTAGCGCCATAACAGGCCGGAGTTTTTCTGCATATTCCGGCCCGTCGTGATGAATCGACAGATAAATACTGGTGTTGTGGTCGCGTTGCAGGATGGCGGGCAAGGCTGGGTGCCGGTGCAGAAAGAAGCCATTTGTCACCAGACGCAAATGCGCACTCGGCCAGACTCTGCGGGCCAACAGAACGAACTCCGGCAGGTCAGGATGAGTACTGGGCTCGCCTCCCAGCAAGGAGAAGGTGTGCGGAATCAAGCGCCGATTCCACAGTCTCATCGAGTGCTCCGCTTCGGCTAACGAGAGTATGCCCTTGTGTCCCTGGTTGGAATAGTGAGAACAGCTCTCGCAACAAAGGTTGCAACCATGGGCAAGGTGAATTTCCAGGTGGGGGATGCTTTTCATTGAACTAAATGATGACTTAAAACCGTCTCGATCACTCGTACCGCATAGCTGACTGCTTGATCGGGATGAAAGCCGGTATGCTTTGATGCAAATGCTCTCGCCGCCACTCGAAAACGATCTTCATTCAGCAATTGTTGCAAGGAAGTCCGGAAATCCGCTTCGCTACGATTTGTCCCCATAACTAACCCGGCTCCTAATTCGCCAACTCGGCAGCTAAACATATATTGTTCGACATTCTGAGGAACCAGTAATAATGGCACTCCTGCCAAAAGAGCGCAGCAGACCATACCTGATCCGGCATAAGACACGACGAGATCGGCCGATAAGACAATATTATCCAACTGGACGGGATTAACATAGACTCGTAAACGGTTCGCAATAGCGTGATTCAGACGTTTGAGACCGGGCACTACGCAGATGACTTCGGCATCGAGTTCCGCTAATGCTTTTAACAAGTTATCGATACCCGGCACACTGGGACGAAGATAAACGAGTATTTTCCGCCGATGCGTATCTTGCCATTGCACGGCCTGCCCGCCTGCATTCGAGAAAATAGGCCCGACGTATTCTGTTTTGTTACGAGGGCCATAGTGGTCCAATTCCGCAAACGTGGTCAGGACTACTCCTTCTGTGTTAAACAAATCCACCAATCGTTCGAGCGTTAAACCGCCAAAGGCGCGACAAACGGAGTTGATGCTACGTAAAACCGTTTGTTCGGCATGCTGTAAACGTTGTTCGGTTATCGGTTCCCAACAGCGAATCGACGGTAATGGGGCAATGTTGGGAGGTAATCCGAAGCCATTGTCAATGCAAACGGCTGGAATCTTGGCGATACGAGCGGACAGTAATGCGGTAGGGGAATAATCGGCGACTACGACATCGGGTTGAAAAATATCGAACAAGCTCAGCCAACTGCGCAACATGCCGGATAATCCGTCTTGCTGGCAATAACCTTCGGCGATCAATATTTCGGCATAGTTAATCGGCGGCGCTGACAGACAGGCTCGTCCATGCCAAAACGGCGCCTGCGTGAATGGGAACCCTTGCGGCTCCAATAGCGCTGCGGCAACCTCGGTGTCGCGCACGGCAAAAAACAGCTCATGTCGATGGCGTAATTGCTCTGCGATGGGCATGAGTCTGGTAAGGTGCCCGAAATTGGCTCCGAGCTCCCAGCTTATAAATATTTTACTCATGTCTTGTTGCCTGGAAAGCTTTATAGATACTTTGTGCAACATCAAACCTATTTTGTTGACTGTTTGGCTGGATAGGAACGCCGGCAAATTGGGCATCAGCCTGAAATTTGTCGCGCCATTTCTCCGCCATCGTTTGGCTCAGCCTCGCTATGCCTTCACTCAAACCAGGCGGGTTGCGCAAGTCCGGCGGCTTTACTCCGAACGAGGAACTATCCAGCACGTCTTGCGCCGCACCCAGCGAAGCCGCTGCCAATGAGTCGTTCTTGCCGTAGTGGTAAGTCAGGTCTCCGCCCAACGCTTCGCCTTTGGACTGTTCCAGATGTTTATCCAGTTTGGCATTGGTCAATGCCCAATGATCGGTCGTGGCGTCGGCCGCAACAGCTTTGTCGAAACTTTCTACCAGTTTGTCGAAGTCATACATATTAGACATCTTTCCTAAATACAGCGATAGCGCAAGTTAACAAGAGCCGCCACTAAATTCCATGTCAGTGAGTAATTCTTGTGCTTGCCCCGATAAACAACCTTAACAATCCTGAAAATTTTGCATCGGCGGTTGATATGCTCAATGAAAACACGCTGTTTTGATAGTGTCTTATTATGGGCATTGTCTTCAGCCGAAAGGGGTTGGCCTTTTTTCTTTTTGACCGGGAGGGTCGAGTTCTGATGGTGTTTGTGCATCCCTTGGTATCCCGAATCTGCCAACAGCAGGGCATCGGGATGCAATAATAGGCGACTGTCTTTAAAGACCGAAAAATCATGCTGTTGGCCTTTTCCTACCACCAGGGAGAGGATTGCCAGCGTCAACACACAGATCACCAGCTGAACCTTGACCGTGTGGCGTTTTTTTTCCAGAGTAGTACGCTTTCTGGTTTTTGACAGGGCGTTCGATGGGCTGCTCCGAAACATCAATGGCCAAGGTGGCTGCGGGATCTTCCAACAGTGCCTTGCGGTTGGGGAGCGTTTCAACTTTGGCCAACATCCTTACGGTGCGGGCATAAACCTTATGGCAATAGGACTCGCTGATGCCGAAGACCGCTGCCAAATTGATCAGGGTCGGATAGTGGCGGACAGCGGACAGCGTGGCGCTAAACATCAGTACCGCAATCGATAGCCATGGTGTTGCTGGTTTTTTCATGGGTGCTCTCCAGGTGCCGGGACAAGAGTGGAAAAGGTTTTTCCCGCGCTCCGCGTCATTGCCGGAATGGCTGCACTCGTGTATGACAGAGCGTAGGCTGATAATATAGTTTCTGCCGCTGTCGAAGCTATAAGCGCGTTTACTTATAGGACTTGGTTAAATAACCGGGCGTGCTCTTTCCGGCCCGGCAGCCCTAAACGAGCACCCATTTGCGTACAGCACAAAGCGCCTGCGGCGCTCGCGTATCGAAGCAGGGTTTGCCATTCCAGTCCGCCAGCCAGCGCGGCAGCAAAAGCGCCGTGAAAGGCATCGCCCGCACCGGTGGTGTCAACGGCGGCAACTGGATAGGCAGGCAGTGCGCCCCGCTCATTGCCGCGTTGCCAAATCAGTCCCCGCTCGCCCAGCGTGATAACCACGGTTGGAGCAAGCTCGGCAAGCCGGCTTAAGGCTTTGCGTTCGTCGCCTGCGTACTGGCCGGCGAATTTTTCCGAACAAACCAGATAATCGACGCGATTCATTAACGCCAAGGCGCCGTCATGCACCGAACCGGCATCCAGTATTGTCGGTATGTTGGTTTGCCGAGCCTGTTCGGCAAGAGGCAATGAAATAAAGGGTTCGTGCCCGTCGAACAACACAACCTTGGCCGGGATATGCGCGAGGTTTAGCGCATCGGCTGGTAATGGCCGGGTGTCGCCCTTGCAATTGATTAAGCAGCGCTCGCCGTCGGGCTTGACCAGGACGGTCGAAAGCGGGGTAGGGGACGCACCGCGAATGATTAACTGCGTGCCGACGCCTTCATCATTGAGCTCCTGAAAATGCTTATCGCCGTAAAGATCACGCCCCAAATAACCGGCAAATGCCGATGTTAAACCGAGCCGGTTAACGCAGACGGCGGCATTGGCGGCCGGGCCGCCTCCGCAGCTGAGCAGGCTGTCGGCAACTATTTTTTCGTCGGCGCCCGGATGCCGGCTTACAGAAAAAATCAGATCGTAAGAGGCGTGCCCTACGCACAGTACATCAACATTAGTAGTCATGGTTACGGGATTGCTAAAGCAGGTTGAAAAATAGTTACTGTAGAGGCCGCGATAATTCTATTAATCCAGGATTAAAAACTTTGTATTCTACACGGCGGACGAAGTGATTACCTCGTTTGCATACAGCGCGTCACTGCGATTAAATTAAGGACAATGACATCAAGGAGCGGGCCGTGCCCGCGATATTTGAGCTTAGAGGCAGTGATACCGCGCGTGGGAACGAGGCAAAAAATAAGCCTTATTCAAGGAAGACCCTTTCCCCTTTAGATTATTGCCGCGATACTCGTCGTTTATAGTAAAGTGTTGAACAAAAAATCAAAACAGTGACTATGTCGTTAACCGCTATGCATCAAGAAACAATAGACCCAGCCATGCAAATTACCCCCGCAGACGCTACAGACATCCCCGTACTTTGCGATTTGCTGGATATTCTGTTTTCGCAAGAAGCGGACTTTAGGTCGGATCGCGAAGCACAACGCCGCGGCTTGGCCCGCATCATCAGCAACCCGGAAGTCGGGCTTATCGTCGTCGCCCGACAAGACAGCCGGGTTGTGGGCATGGTCAACCTGCTCTACACGGTATCTACCGCGCTCGGCGACCGCGTTGCGCTGCTGGAAGATATGGTGGTTGCGCCCAACGCCCGCGGTTCCGGCGTGGGTTCACGGCTCTTGGAGCAAGCCATTGAATTAGCCCGTTTGAACGGGTGCAAGCGCATCACCTTGCTGACCGATCGCGAGAATGAGTCGGCGCAGCGTTTTTATCAAAGGCACGGCTTCGGTTTTTCGGCGATGATTCCCCTCCGTCTTTCGCTGGGAGAATAGGCCGCAATGAGGATTAACCTAGAAAAATCAGTTGAGCATTCCAAGCTCCGCTCACCAAATGGGTGGAGTGTGAAATCCGCTCATGCTTCGACAAGCTCAGCACGAACGGATTTCACTCGTTCCAACTGATTTTTTAGGATTAAGGGACAAGCGCCGGGGCTTGGAGCGGTTTATGATAATTACGGTAAACTATAAAAAACACGGCACAGTCAGCTAATGTTTAGACGGCGGTTTTATTATTGTTAATGCTCACGATGGTCATTACGCCGGTTTCGTCTGCGTTTGCCTATTATTTGGGTATAGCGAGTCCGTTATCTGCGGCGATGGCGGAATCGCCGCCGTTTTTGCATTCCCCCAAGCCTATAGCGCATACAGCTATGGGTATTGGGAAAAGTCGGTTTCCCGCTCCCTCGGCTTTTCCCCTGAAATAAGCCTCCCCATTATATCAGCCTCTGAGACCCGTAGAGTGGACCGACTGTCCGTCACGCGCATCAGGATGGAGTGCAGGCTTTGTCTGCAGCAAAGCCTGCACTCCTGTTATACGACAAGAGGCGTCCCAGAACATGTCTGGGACGCCGGTTTTTATGATAAGTTGTGTAATGTGTGATGCGTTTTTGTCCATATTCTACGCAGACTCAATATAACCTGTCCGTTTTACGGATTGACAGCTTTAACATCCGTCACAGGTCGATATGACGCAACTGGGGGCGGGCATCGCGCTAACAGGCTGCGGCTTTTGAAGCGGAGGCGGCAACATTCAGTGCGGATGAGGTGCGCCTGCGTTTGCTGAGCGAGGTCAAAACGACCTGGTGGCTGATTTTTTATCCGGATCGCGCGCTGCAGATTGTCGATAGCAATTACGGTTTGTTACAGCAGTTTGTGGAAATTGCCAGGACTAAATATGAAGTCGGTGAAGGATTGCAGCAGGATGTTTTGCTGGCGCAGCTGGAATTGGTCTTGAGCCTGTTGGTGCTTCCGGTCATCTACAGTCTGGTCTTGCAGTTTCAGGAACGCGCAAGCCGCCTGTAGACTGCAATTAGAAATTGCTGTTATAGGGTGTTGTTCACTTTATAGAGCAGGCAGGAAATCACTTGGTTAGGAATTGCCGAAACAAGAACACCGTTTCTGAATGATATGAAAACTACAGGGGGGAGACCATGACAAAGCACGCCCACGAAAAAACGTATATCTGTCCCATGCATCCTGAAGTTCGCCTGGAAAATCCCGGCAACTGCCCAAAATGCGGGATGACACTTGAGCCAATGGAACCAGCGGAAAGCAAAGTTTTTGACAACCATGCCGAATATGTGTGCCCTATGCATCCTGAAATTATCCGCAGCGAACCGGGTTCCTGCCCCAAGTGCGGCATGGCTCTGGAAGCCCGGGACGTTCCAGGAGAGGATCAGGAAAACCAAGAACTCACCGATATGAGCCGCAGGTTTTGGATCAGTACCGCGTTATCGATACCGGTGTTTATTTTGGCGATGGTCCACGATCTGACGCCGGGTTTGATGTCCGGCGGCATCTTCATCCACTGGCTGCAATGGATTGAATTTGCTTTAGCCACGCCGGTCGTTTTGTGGGGCGGTTGGCCGTTTTTCCAACGCGGCTGGCAGTCTATTATCAATCGCAATTTAAACATGTTTACGCTGATCGCATTGGGTATCGGCGTTGCCTGGATTTACAGCGTGACGGCAACGGTTGCGCCGGACATTTTTCCGGCGATTATGCGCAACGCAGAGGGCAGGGTGGCGGTTTATTTCGAGGCCGCCGCCGTCATTACTGCGCTGGTGCTGTTGGGGCAAGTGTTGGAGCTGCGGGCGCGTAGCCGCACCAATCAGGCTATCAAGATGTTGCTGGAGCTTGCGCCGAAAACAGCGCGCCGGGTGACAGGAGACGGCAGGGAAGAGGACATCCCACTGGCACAGGTGCAGCCGGGCGATGTGTTGCGCGTCCGGCCCGGCGAAAAAATCCCCGTTGACGGCGTCGTGCAGCAAGGCTACAGCAGCGTCGATGAAGCTATGGTGACCGGCGAGCCTATTCCTGTCGAAAAAAACGCAGGGGATAGGCTGATAGGCGCTACCGTCAACAGCACCGGCAGTCTGCTGATGCTCGCCGAAAAGGTCGGCGGCGAAACGCTGCTGGCCAGGATTGTGAAGATGGTCAGCGAAGCCCAGCGCAGCCGCGCGCCGATCCAGAAACTGGCGGATGCGGTTGCCGCTTGGTTTGTGCCGATCGTTGTCATTATTGCGGTAATGACATTGATAGTCTGGTGGCAGTGGGGGCCGGAGCCGCGTTTGGCTCATGCGGTTGTTAATGCGGTGGCCGTGCTTATTATCGCTTGCCCTTGCGCGCTCGGCCTTGCCACGCCGATGTCGATTATGGTCGGCACCGGCAGGGGCGCCCAGCTTGGGGTGCTGATTAAAAATGCCGAAGCGCTGGAAATCATGGAAAAAATAGATACCCTGGTGGTCGATAAAACCGGCACGCTGACCGAAGGTAAGCCGTGCCTGATGGCAGTCATAGCCGGCAATGGTTTTTCAGAAGAAGAGGTATTGTATCTCGGCGCAAGCCTGGAACAGGCCAGCGAACACCCGCTTGCCGCCGCCATTGTTAAAGGTGCTGAACAACAAGGCATCAAGCCGGCTGCCGGAGAGCAATTTGAATCGGTAACCGGCAAAGGCGTTCGAGGCAGGATTTCAGGCCGCGAAGTTGGGCTGGGCAATGCCCAATTAATGGAGGCGCAGAATATCGAGATTGCGCCTTTAATGAAACAGGCGGACGCGCTGCGTCTGGAAGGACAGACCGTCATGTTTGTTGGCGTAGACGGAAAACTCGGCGGCTTTATCAGTGTCGCCGATCCGATCAAATCGTCAACGCCGGAAGCGCTAAAAGCCCTGCACGAGGCGGGGATAAAAGTCGTCATGCTGACCGGCGATAATAAAACTACCGCCAATGCCGTGGCAAAAAGACTCGGCATAGACCGGGTTGTAGCGGAAGTATTGCCCGAACAGAAAACCGAAATCGTTAAACAATTGCAGGCCGAAGGCCATATCGTGGCTATGGCGGGCGACGGAATCAACGATGCGCCGGCATTGGCGCAGGCGCATGTCGGCATTGCGATGGGTACGGGCACCGATGTTGCGATGGAAAGTGCGGGCGTCACGCTGGTCAAAGGCGATTTGCGCGGAATCGCCCGGTCGCGGCGGTTGAGTCAAGCCACCATGAATAATATCCGCCAGAACCTGTTTTTTGCGTTCATTTACAACGCACTCGGCGTTCCCGTCGCAGCCGGTGTGCTGTATCCGCTTTTCGGCATTCTGCTATCGCCGATGATTGCGGCGGCAGCGATGAGTTTCAGTTCGGTTTCAGTCATTATGAACGCTCTGCGGCTGCGAAGAGTATCGCTTTAAAACATTATGCATCTAGCAAAGCGGTTATTTGGATTCGTAGGAGATGTTAAGAACTGATGTTACGCAGTTAGTCGAGTTTCGAGCGCTTGAACATTAAGGAGTCGCTAGCGCAACACTTGATTGAATCGGGTTGTCGCACCCGAAGGCGAGTTACTTTCTTTGGCGTCGCCTCGGCAACTGCTCCTGCGTTCCTCTGCTGACGCGCGGCAAACGGGAGAGATACCATCCGTGCGTAACATCAGTTAATAAATGGAATTAAAACTCTTCCCAAGCGTTATTATGCGTATGCTGTAATTGTAGTTTTTGGTGGGCCGATGGATTTTTACCTGTACTTGTTCCGGCTAGTTTTATTCCCCTTGGTGCGGGAGGTGTATAAAAAGAATGGGCCGAATTATGCGAGTTGCCGTCCAATTTAAAGTGCGCGACTGTAAGCGCCAAGTTTTGCGTTTGATCCTCCAGCGATTCTGCCGCTGCTGCGGCTTGCTCCACCAAGGCGGCATTTTGCTGGGTCACATCATCCATCTGGGTAATAGCCTGATTAACCTGTTCGATGCCGGACGTTTGTTCGACAGAGGCGGCGCTGATCTCGGACATGATGGTAGTCACACTGCGGATGGAACTGACAATTTCTTCCATGGTTTTTCCGGCCTGGGCAACCAGTTTACTGCCGCCCTCAACTCTTTCTACCGAATCGCCAATCAGGCTTTTAATTTCTCCTGCTGCTGCGGCGGCGCGTTGCGCCAGATTGCGCACTTCTGCGGCTACAACGGCAAAGCCGCGGCCTTGTTCGCCGGCCCTGGCAGCTTCTACCGCGGCGTTGAGCGCGAGTATGTTGGTCTGGAAGGCAATGCCGTCTATTACCGAGATGATGTCCACTATCTTGCGCGAGGCTTCGTTGATGCCTTCCATTGTTATTACAACTTCATTGACCACTTCAACCCCCTTGCCGGCGATGTCCGACGCGCCGACGGCAAGCTCGTTGGCATGTCTGGCGTTTGCGCTGTTTTGCTGCACGGTGGAGGTCAGCTGTTCCATGCTGGCGGCGGTTTGTTCAAGGCTGGCCGCCTGCTGTTCGGTGCGGTGCGACAGGTCATTGTTGCCTGAAGCGATTTCTTTTGCTGCGGTATTAATCATCTCGGAAGCGTCCTTGATTTGATTAACAATATCTTTCAGTTTTCCCACAGTGAAATTGGAGTCATCTTTAAGTTGACCAAAGGTTCCAGAATAGTCGTTGCTGATGGTTTCAGTCAGGTCACCCTGGGACAGGGCGGCAAGTATGCGGACCACTTCATCCAGACCGGCAGAACTGGTTTCCATGAGTTCATTAACGCCCTGCGCCAGTTGCAGAAAGAAGCCTTCCTTATCACCCTCGTTAATACGCTGGTTGAAATCCCCTGACACGGCGGCGCTCACCACTTTGCCGACTTCCTGCTCGATGGCCACTTCAGAAGTCCGATCTTTCCATTCCACCACGACCCCGAGCCTTTCGCCGCTGTCATTATTGATGGGGTTGGCAACCAGATAGAAAGTATGCCCGGCAATGGTAATTTCGCTTTGGAAAGTCGAACTCAATTGCGTCAGCAATCCTTTCTGGTGCGCCGGATTGTTGTGGAAAGAGTCGATGCTTGAACCCATTAATTTGCCGGAATCAAAATGCGGAATGGACTTGCGGATGTCGGCTTCAGCCTGCCGCATCATATTATGCACTGCCGGATTCATGTAGATGATAGTGTGCTCATTATCGGCCACCATCACGTTTGAACTGATGCTGTCCAAAGCAGTTTTGATGCGCAGGGCTTCATCATGTTCTTTGCGGTCGGCCGTCATGCGCTCAAGCAGTTGTTGTTGCATGTTTTTCATGGTTGCCAGCAAGCTGCCGCTATCGCCCTGTTTAAGCGCTATGCTGTTATCCAGTTTGCCGGTGGCGATGTTCCTGGCTAAATCGGAAACCTCACCGGGCTCACCGCCCAATTGGCGGATAATGCCGCGACTGACCAGTGCGGTCAGCACTATGGCAGCCGCAACACTGAAAGCGAAAATGCCGGTCAGGATGATGCCGTACCAGTGGATCGTGCTTCGAGCCTGCGTTTCATCCTTCGTATTTCGGGCAGTGGTAAGTTGCACCACTTCATCAATAGCGGCGCGATGCTTTTCATAAGCATCGCGCATTTGCTGGAGACTGGACAGTGAACCGTCGCGGTCTCCTGCCTGAACGGCCGGCAGAAAATTCTGTCCGGCCTCGTTATAAAAATCTTGTGCTGCGTGGTAAGAGGTCTGAAGCAGCGGCGTATGAAGCTCCTGTTCCAAAGACTGGGCCAACCAATAGTTATGACGGGACTCGTATTCCGTTTTTAGCGCTTGAAAACGTGTCGCCAGGGCTCTGACTTCAGCGGGGTCGGCGGCTTGGGTCAGTTGCAGCGCCACCAGATAGGATTCGATGATGTATTCAGGCGGCGGCAGAATATCGGCAATAATATCCTTGCCCTGAACAATGCGCTGATAAATAGGGCCATTAACATTAAGCGTATTCATGGCCTTGAAGGTTGCGAAACCGAACAGCGAAAAACCGATGACCAAGGTGCTTAAAATTACCGCAAAGCGCATTTTTATGGTTAATTGCCTGGAGTTTTTTATATTATTTAGCATGGTACGGTTTCCTGTTTTTATTATGATTGGATTGCTAAGTAGTAAATATTTCGATCAGATACGCGTCCCGGCCGGACATGAGTTTTTCGCCGGTTGTTGTAATTATTATGTGCCGACACCGGCTTTAACGGTTTGATTAATGGTCAATAGCGCGCCTTGTCAGCGGCAGCGGGTTTGCCGATTCGTCCGCTGCGAGACAGGAGTCGAGTCATTTCGAGAATGATGTTGGATACCTCTTGTTGGGCGGAATGCTCATAAAAGCTTTCGCAAAAATAGCGGCTCCCCGGTTTCTATTCCTCAGGGCCATAACATTTGGGATAGTCAACACACACCTCACAAGAGGGTACGCGGCACAGATACAAGCCTTCCGCTTCGCAAAGCTGCTTGTACAGGAACTTTTTCCATTTCATGTCCTTGTTATTTTTTGCGGCCAGTTCGGGGAAGTTGTATAGCAGCATCGCGCTCAATTGCGAGCGAGACCAGAGGCCTAAATCCTGCCACAGGTGATCGCTGCCCAGGCAACCGGCTACGATAACGCCTATGACCCAGTCCGTTTCAAGACTGTCAGGCTTACCGGCATGTTTTAGCAGATTAACCAGGTCGTCTTTTTCCAGCATACGGCTAAAGTCCAGCTTGTTACCCGATGGCGCCAGGTCAGGAATGATGCAGCCCGGAAAACAATGTTCTTTTAGCGCATTAAACTGCCCGGGCTCCAACCCCAGATAGTCAGGCAAAGCGCCTTGTCCGGCACACCAGCTGGCTATCATGCAGGCCAGCCATTCGTGGTTAGGCGACGGGCTGGCATGCACAAGCCGGGAATAGATTTGCTCCCGGTCTTCCTGAAGTTGAAGCGCGGCGGACATGATTAATATTCGACCAGAATATCTTCATCCCTGACTATCATCTGGCAAGCCAAACGCCAGGGCGATGGTAAATCGTCAACAATCATCCGTTCCATTTCTTCTTTGCTGATTTTGCCGCTGGATTGCAGCACCGCTTTCTCTTTCTCGGTTAAAGGGCCGCCCATGCGCTGATGCTTTTTATCGATGCTGCTGACTTTTACCAGGCAGGTGCCGCATTCCCCGTCCTCGCATTCATAATTGATCGGGATTTTGTTTTCCCGCGCCAGTTTCAGCAGTGTTTCCGTATGACTGCCCGCTACGGCATAAACGGTTTTATCCCGGTATTCGGGATTTGAAAAAGTGACTAAAGCCATGATTTACTCCTTATTAAGTTTTATGCGCTGTTGCCTGGTCCTGTTTAGGAACCCCGGCGTTTGTTTTTTATACCTGAATTCCCGCGCAAAAGCGCCGCAGCCGCAAATTAAGTTTTGTAGGAGCGGGCCGTGCCCGCGACCGGTGGCAGCTGTGCCGAATATCGCGGGCATGGCCCGATCCTACGGCAGTGACGCAAAAGCACTGGAACGAGGAACGTGATGTCTTAAACCGGCCGGACCTTGATTGTTCCGCCCAGCACCTGAGCCTGGCAAGCCAAGCGGTTATGCTTACCGGCCATGTTTTCGCGCAGCACCTTATCTTCAAGCACAGACGGCTCGGCCAGATTGCTCCAGCCTTCCGTTACTTTCATGATGCAAGTGCCGCAGTCGCCTTCACGGCAGCCGTAAGTAATGCCTGAACCGACCTTCTCGGAAATCTCGATCACCCGGGTGCCCGCAGGCGCGGATACCGTGACATTAATATCTTCAAAGGTAATTGAAGCTTTCGCCATTGTTATTCTCCTGATGTTTTGAAAAATATGTAACTAAGGTAGATAGAGAAATGGAACCCGGATGGCGCGGATAGGACGGATTGATTTACACGGATTGTTAATTTGCTTGCGCTTCTAAATCCGCGATTATCCGTTTAATCTGCGCCGTCCGTGTTCTATTGACCACACACAATTGTTACAAAAGTACTAGGCAAGATCGGCCATATCGATCGTTTTGGGCTGTGTTAAACCCATCAGATCCCGTGCCATGTCATGCCCGAATTCGCGACAGATTTTGATTTCTTCTTCAGTCGGAATTAACTTAATGCGTATGCCCGGAATGGGCACACGCAATTTGAGACCGCGCAAGCGGTCTTCAACCATTTTCACGCCTTCCCCTGTCCAGCCGTACGAGCCGAAAACGCCGCCCAGCTTTGATTTGAGATTGATAACAGCCAAGGACGACAACAAATCCCATACCGGCTTAACCGCATCGCCGTTGATGGTCGGCGTGCCGAACAGGATGCCGTCCGCGCTTTCTATCAAATCGACAAACGGCGCTATTTCACTGCCTTCCAGGTCGTATAAAGAGACGCGCACATGCTCAACTGACATCGCGCCTTCATAAATCGCTTCGGCCATGCGCCGCGTGTTGCCGTAGGAACTGATATAAAAGATCAGCAGGGTTTTTTCGCCTGCACTGATTTCGCTTTGCAAGGCCGGACGCGACAATTCGTGATAGCGCTGCACATACCGTTGCGGTTGGTCGCGTAATAACGGGCCATGCGCAGGCAATATTTTATTCAACGGCAGCGGTTCAATAAGATCCAGCGCCCGGTTCACATACTCTTTAAACGGCCGCATGATGTGGGCATAGTAATATTCAAACGAAAAGCGGAAATCGCCGACTTCATCGTTAAACAACCGCGCATCGCAAAAATGGCAGCCGAACACATCGCCTGAAAACAGGGTTTGTTCTTCCGCTAAATAGGTGCATTGGGTGTCCGGCCAATGCAAATAAGGAGTATGGAAAAATGTTAAAGTGCGGTCGCCCAGCGAGACCTTATCCCCGGTCATTACCGGCGTAAAAGCAAATTCGTCCTGCTTTAACAAAGCCTTGAGCATCGATTGCGCTTTCTGGGAAATGTACAGTCGGGCTTGCGGCGCGCGGCGCATCAGTTCGGGCAAGGCGCCGGTATGGTCGGGTTCCAGATGATTCAGGACGATGACTTTAATTTCGTCATAACCGGCTACCGATTCCAGACGAGCAAAAAAATCATCGGCAAAATTTTCCTTGACGGTATCGATGATGGCGACGCCTTCGCTGCCCCTGACTATATAGGCGTTGTAACTGGTGCCGTTGGCGGTTTTTAAAATGATGTCGAAGGTGCGCAACGTGGGATCGAGCGCGCCTATCCAATGAACGCGTTCGGATAGCCTGACTGCCTGAGCTACGCCGTCAACAACTAACAGCGGAGGTTTACTCATGACCGCAGCTTGATTGGGCAAGCGGGCGAGGGCAGTTTTCCAGGTCTTGGATGGTCTCGGTTTCTGTTAAGCCGATCCAGTTATCGACCGCCTGCTGATCGAATCCCGCCATCAAGCTGTCGCCAACTTGCATTAACGGGCGGCGTATTAACAGCGGATTTTCCACCATCAGCGCTAAGGCTTGTCGTTCCGACAGATTATCCGGATCAATCTCGCCGTATTTGAGCGCCGGAGCGCTGTAATTAAACCAATCCCGTACCGCCAGTTCGCCGAAAAAAGCGCACAACCGGCCCGTTTGCCAGGGTTCGGTCAATAGATTCAGCGCCACGACCTGATGGCCCGCTGCGGCTAATAATTTCTTTTGCCGGGCATTGTTAATACAGCCGGGTTTTTCGTAGAAATAAACAGTAGCCATCAGAGTATCCTCAAGTTAATGGCCCTGTAACTCGGCCATTACTTCAGCCATTCTTTCCGGCGGAATACCCGTTAAAGAGCCTGGCAAGTTAATCGCTTCGCCCAATGAATTTAATATCGCACCTTCAATAGGGCAAATGCTGGCGCATTGATAGACTGGGTAGTCGCCCTCGCATTCGGTGCATTTTTTACTATTAACTAAAAAATGCGGTTTAGCGGCATAAATGGCTTTACTTGGACAGACCGGTTCGCAAGCATAGCAATTTACGCAGGATTCAATAATTTTTACGGCCATAGCAGGCTCCTAAATACTATCGTGTGGGAATGTAGAACCGTAGGGGTTAACACCATGCACATCGACTTAAGCAGATTGATAAATTCACCACGAAGACACGAAGTTCACGAAGAAAAGCTCAGCTAAAAAACTTTGTGTTCTTGTTCGCGCCTTTGTGGTGATATGTCTTTATGGCGTTACCTCGGCAATTGCTCCTGCATTCATGCAGTCGTAATCCAGCTTACGCGCTGGCCCTGACTGAGTCTTTGGTATCATCCAACTTACCCGCGGCCGCCATCTCTTTGTAAACAGCCATTACAGCTTCTTCAATCGGTTCCATTGCATGTTCGCCGTTCGGCGCGATTCCGGCCGCTTCCAGCTGCTCCCAAGGTTCATAACCGACTTTCGAACACAACACCGCTTCACATCCTGCCAAAGCACGGATAGTCAGCTGCAAAGTGCTTTCGCCGTCGCCGCAGGTGCTGTCGCCGCCGCAATATTGATCGGCTTTGCGATGACTGATAAAACGCACGCCGTCCGGCGATGCTTCATAAATCAGGAATTCCTTGGCATGACCGAAGTGCATGTTGATCACGCCCTGACCGCTGGTGGCGACCGCCATCAATACCGGACGCGTAGTCAGCTTGGGCTCTTCCTTATGTTGCTGTGCCTTTTGGGCTTTTTCCAAACGTTTACTGTCCATCTCAGCCTGTATAGCGACATGAATCACCTTGCGTTTTTCCATCGCCGCCTGGTAGTCGATGTCCATCTCTTCAATCTTATCCAGCGTAAACTCGTCACCGCGATCTTCGCCCAACAAGCCCACCGCATCGGCGCGGCATTGGCGGCAATGGCGCATCATGTTCATATCGCCGGAACAGCTGTCTTGCAGGTCCTGTAATTCATCGGGAGTAGGGCCGCGTTGCCCCATCACGCCGTAGAAAGTGCCATGTTCGGCTTCGGCAATCAGCGGCATCACGTTATGCAGGAATGCGCCTTTGGATTTAACAACGCGGCTTACTTCCGCCAAGTGCTGATCGTTTATACCTGGAATCATCACCGAGTTGACCTTAACCAAAATGCCTTTGGCTATCAGCATTTCCAAGCCTTTTTGCTGCTGTTGAATCAGGATTTTTGCGGCTTTTACGCCGGTAATGCGTTTATTGTTCCAGTAAATCCACGGATAAATCTTGGCGCCGATTTCAGGGTCGACGCAATTAATGGTGATAGTGACATGATCGATATTGTGCTTGGATAATTCCTCTACCGAATCGGGCAGCGCAAGACCATTCGTGGATACGCACAATTTGATGTCCGGCGCTTCTTCGCTTAAACGGCGGAAGGTTTCGAAGGTGCGTTCAGGATTGGCTAACGGATCGCCGGGGCCAGCGATACCCAGAACGGTCATTTGCGGAATAGTAGCCGCCACCGCCATGGTTTTTTTAACAGCCTGATCCGGCGTCAGCACTTCGGAAACCACGCCGGGACGCGATTCATTACTGCAATCGTATTTACGATTACAGTAATGGCACTGGATGTTACAAGCCGGAGCAACAGCTACATGCATACGGGCGAAATAATGGTGGGCATCCTCCGAATAGCACGGATGATTCTGTACCTTTTCCCGTATCGAATCAGGTAATGAATCCATTTGATTATCGGTTGTACCGCATGAACTGGCTGAACAGCCGCCTTTAGCCGCAGGGGCATCGTTTAATACTGGCAATTGCATCGTATTGACCTCGTAAGTTGAGTTTACTCGCTTGCTAAAGTAAATGCACAGGCCGTGCCAATGGCAGTATTTTGTATTATATTATTGATTTATATGGTTGTTTTATTTGGTGAGTGAGTGGGTTGTTGCAAACGCAACAGCCATTTTTTCGGGTTTTGTAATTAATGGCACAATGATTTTGGTGGTGAAAAATACTTGGTGAGCTTGGAAATGAACGCTATATCGACTGATACCAATATCTACTCGCACACAATGCGAGGTGATACCAAAATAATTGAGACCCTTCTGCAAATATCCCGCATTCCATTGCACTTCCACTTCATACGGGATATTTGCTTTGTGTGTAATTATGGTGTTGTTGTCGTTGGTACTGCTGGTTTCACCACTGTTTCTGGCTCTGGTTTTACAGCTTTTGAAAGATCAACAGTAGCTTTAACAACTTTGTCAAAATTAGGATTTTCCCCAGCTTTGGCGGAGCCTACATCTTTTATATATCCAAGTTCAGCCTTAATAAGTTCAAACGATTGATCAAAGTAATGCCTTTTAAGAGATTCATAAGAACTAGGACTTTTGATCCAGTCATTCAATCTGTCCACACAAAGATTGTGCATGGCATCCCTGTAAAGCTGCAATCCCTGAGTCCGATAGATTAATGAGGCGATTTGTGTTGATACTGCTCGCGCATACTGGTTTGACAGTTCTACCGGCGCTCCTTCTATTGGCGCTTTTAAGTTGATTGCATCGGCAACAGCTGATGCAAAGGCTTCACCAACATCGGGTGATGGTTCTGAACACACTTCTGTTGTTCTACTCTTTGTTGCTGTATCATTTTTTTCTAGAACAACAACCATTCTTCGACTTGCTGTAGTGGAGAAAGTGCTAAATGACGTTGAGTCACCAAATAATTTGCTCCAAAAATTGGTATTGAGTGTAGTATCTTTAACAACGGGATTTGTATCCCTATATGCGAAACGGGACATTCCACAACCACTTATTAATGCAACACATGCTACAAAAAGACATGTGCGCAAAATATTGAGTATAAAC
>JALNYY010000214.1 GCA_023229605.1 Methylobacter sp. | reverse complement strand
AAAACCTGATCGAAAACGTCGAAAAGGTGATTATAGGCAAGCGGCCTGTGATCGAATTGGCGGTGATTTCTTTACTGTGCCGTGGGCATGTATTGCTGGAAGATGTGCCGGGTACCGGCAAAACCATGCTGGCGCGGGCTCTGGCCCGTTCCGTGGCGATGGATTGCAAACGTTTGCAATGCACCCCGGATTTGCTGCCTTCGGACGTGACTGGAGTGCCGGTGTTCAATCAGAAAAACAGCGAGTTCGAATTTCGTCCCGGCCCTGTTTTCACCAATATCCTGCTGGCGGACGAGATCAACCGCGCCACGCCTCGCGCTCAGTCCGCTCTGCTGGAATGTATGGAAGAATTTCGTGTCAGCGTGGATGTGCATACCTACGATTTGCCCAAGGTGTTCATGGTGCTGGCTACGCAGAACCCGATCGAGATGGCCGGTACTTATGTGCTGCCCGAAGCTCAGTTGGACCGTTTTTTCATGCGTCTGAGTGTGGGTTACCCCTCGGTGGAGGAAGAGGTGCGGATGATTCATGCCCAGGCGGTGTTTCATCCGATCGAGAGTTTGCTGCCGGTAGCCGACGAGGCTGACATTATGGCTGCGCGGGATGAGGTGCGGGCGGTGCATCTGGACCCGTCAGTAGGCCAATATGTGGCACGGATTAGTGCCGCTACACGCGAGCACCCGCAGCTGCGCTTGGGCGCCAGCCCTCGAGGCACCTTGGCGTTGACCCGCGCAGCCCAAGGTTTGGCCTTGTTGCGTAAGCAACCTTTTGTCACGCCGGATGAGGTCAAGGCCATGGCCGGGCCGGTATTGGAACATCGCTTGATTCTGCGGCCCCAGGCCGCCGCTCAGGGCAGGACGACGCGGGAAGTGCTGGCCCAGGTATTGGACCAGGTGCCGCCGCCGGTATGAACGCGGCAGCAGTTGTCTCCCGAAGGCGCATCGCCATGCCGCTGGTGCTGGCGGGTTTGACGCTGGTGGTCTATTTCGCGGCCTTGAATCGTAGTCAGCCGCTGGTATGGGCGGTCGCCGCCGTACTGTCCGCAAGCTTGGTGATAGGCTACGTTTGGCCATATTGGCTGGTAAGCAGCCTGACGGTGCGTCGTACCGGCCCGGACAAGGCGGCAGAAGGCAAGGTCATCAGTCTGGGCGTTACGGTGGAAAACCGTGGCTGGCTGCCCCGCTTTATGGTGGAGGTGGTGGATCGGCTGCCTTTCGTCGGCGCGGGTGAGGGGCGTGCGCCGGGAGGTGTGGCGCTGGGCCTGGTCGGATACATTCCCGGCCTTGGTCGGCGCTGTTTTCAGGTTAGCCTGGTTTGCGAGAAACGCGGCCTGTACCAATTGGGGCCGGTGGGCCTTTCGACCGGCTTTCCGTTAGGGCTGGCGGAAGCGCGGCGCGGCGGTCAGAATGGCTTGAGCACCCTGGTCGTTTATCCTGAAATTTTCCCCATCGCCGCTTGGCCTCTGCAAGGCGCTCCCAGCCTGATCCACCGGGGCGGTCATTTCCTGCCCAGCGGGACGGGCACCGCCGAATTCCGGGGCTTGCGCGAGTACCGCCGGGGCGATAATCCCCGCCACGTGCACTGGCCCACCAGCGCCCGCCTCAACCAGTTGATGGTGAAGGAATACGAACCTTTGGCCTCGCCCTGCCTGTACCTGGTCTTGGACTTGGCGACCGACGCCAACGTCGGGCAGGGCAAGCACGCCACCCTGGAATACGCGGTAAAAATCGCCTCATCACTGGCGCGCCTGGCGTGCGACAACGGTATGCCGGTGCGGCTGGCCGGACAAGGCAGGCAAACTCTGGATATAGATGCGGGCCAAGGGGAAGCTCACTTCGGTGAAATGTTGGAGCGGCTGGCGGTCATCGACGCCGACGGCGAAACGCCTTATCGCATGGTGCTGGATAAAGTGGCCGGCGACTGTTTAGCCGGTGAAACCGTGGTAGTGTTTCTGGCCGAGCCGCCGGAGCGCACACTGGACACCTTGCAATCCTTGGCGCTGCTGCGCGCACGTGGTGCGCATTTGTTGGCGGTTTGTTTCGAGCGCACATCCTTCCTGGCGGTTGACGGCGGGGCCTCGATTTCTGAGTCACCGTTGTTCGCCAGCCTGCTGGATTTGGGCGCGCAGGTAGTGCCGGTGCGCTGTGGCGACGATTTGATGCGATTGTTCAATCCCTGATGACTCCGCCGCTCACTTATACGCCCGCTTACGTGGGCCTATTCGCCAGCCTGCTGTTGGCAGTCTGCTGCAATACCTATCTTGATATTAGCTACGGCGGCTTTGCCATTGAGACCCTGCTGTGGGGATTGCTGTTCGGCCTAACCTTATGGTGCGGCTGGAGCCAGCACGGAGAGGCCTCGGAGCAAAGCCGCAACTGGCAGAAGTGGGTGATGTGGCTGGGGCTTTTCCTGTTCGTGTTTCTCTTTCTGCATATGTGGGGGCTGCCGCGAGCCGGCATCTATCTGCTGGCCTTTTTGCAAGCCGCTTACAACTGCGTCCTCACCAGCCGCCGCCAGTTATACCTCGGCCTGCTAGGGGCTTTGGTAATGGCGATATTTGCTTCTTCTCACTACCGGGCCGACTGGACCATGTTGTTTTATCTGGTGCCGTTCGTGATCGCCGTGGTGTTTACGCTGGCGGCAGAACAGATCAACCGTCGGGCGGAAGAAGTTCGCCGCCTCAGCCTGGAGCAAAAAATGTTCGGCGGGCAGGCGGCTGCTATCGTTTCGGCGACTCTGGCCATCCTGATTCTGGGCGCGGCGTTTTACGCCATTACCCCGCAGACGAGCTGGATATACTTGGGTTCGCGCTATGGCCTACCGACGGCCACTGGTAGGGTGCACGAAGGCGAACCTGAACTCGGCCAACAGAGCGGCGACCAGAGAAAAGAAGGGAAGGGGGTAGGCGGTTCGGGCGGAGCTTTCGGCGGTATGGAACCGGCTCGCAGCCATTGGCCCACCCCGGTGGAAATGCGTCAGGCCGCTCAGCGCATCGGTATGCCCCGCTGGCAGTCCGCCACCATCCAAACCATGGCCGATGTGACCGAAGCGTTGCAACGGCAATTCGCGCCGCTCAGGCAAGCCTTCGAAGAATGGTGGGAGGCGTTCAAGAAGTGGCTGCAACAACACCTCGACAAGGTGATCGGTACACTGCTGGTCTTGATGTTGCTGGCTCTCGCGACCGGTTTGTTCTTCCTGCTGCGGGAAGTCAGGGCCGGTATTTGGCTGCGCACCCGTTTCGACTATTGGCGCTATGTTGTGTTCGGACATCACGGCCAAGGGAAAGACGGTGTCCGGCAATTCTACAGCGCCGTGGAACGGCTGTTCGCCCTGCACGGCGAAGCCCGACCCGAAACCCGCAACACGCGGGAGTACCTCCGCCGCATAGGTTTGGTGCGCCCGGCCCTACGCCCGGAATTGCTGGCAATCACCCGCCAGTTTGAGGAATCCCGCTATGGAGCCACCCCGCCCGGTTTTGAGCAAATCGAAGCTATGCGCGAACGCTATCGCCGCGTTTTCCGAGTGTTGAGTGAATAGTTAGAGGTATAATTGCGAACCACCATTCGGAAAATTTAGTTTCGAGTTACCTTAATTTCACTGCATGGAATGATTCTTAGCATTTTCGGGGCTACATTTGGTAACTGATTTTTTTATGGCCTAGAAAACGAAGAAATCAGCCTGACGCAAAAAAATTAATGATCTACAAATTAACGCGGAACCGATGTACTAGAGGGTAATCGTTTTTTTGCTTGCCCCTCAATTTGGTTTCGATAAGTTTTCGGGGCGAACAGTTTCTGACCTCAAATGTTAGTATGCCGGAGATTCCATGAAAATTGACTCGCTCAGTGATGCGAAAATCGTCGAGTCGTGGGTCAAAAATGCGCCGTCGTGGATCATTGCCGTGCGTGACGGACAGATCGAGAGTCGTCGGCAGGTCACCGATCAGGCGATCTTAGATACAGTATTGAGCCGTTCGCCGCGTTCCGTGCTCGACATTGGTTGTGGTGAAGGCTGGCTGGCTCGTGAACTCGCCGTTGAGAATATCCATGTTATTGGCATAGACGTCGTGCCAAGGCTGGTCGAAGTAGCTCAACATGCCGGTGGCGGTGATTTTCGCGTGCTTTCCTATGAGGAGCTTGCTGCTGGAAAACTCAGTGTCTCGGTAGATGTTGTTGTTTGTAATTTCGCATTGCTCGGAAAAGAATCCGTTGAGGGAGTGTTTAGTGTTGCTCAGTCGCTGCTGAATCGAGATGGCGTGTTCATCGTACAGACCCTTCATCCGGTCATGGTGTGCGGCGGTCTTCCATATCGGGATGGATGGCGGGAAGGGTCATGGGCCGGATTTAGTTCCGATTTTACCGATCCGGCGTCGTGGTATTTCAGAACCTTCGAAAGTTGGACAAAGTTGTTTGTGGATGGCGGATTCCGTTTGCTTGAGATGCGTGAACCCATACACCCCACGACAGGGAAACCTGCTTCGGTAGTCTTCGTTGCGGAACCGGCGCCATATTGATGGATAAGCACAAAAACGATTCTTTTGCTTACCTGACTTAATGTCTTTTTGATTTCAGCCTGATGTGGTTTTCAATAAAGACGCTCCGTTTGAGAATGTGCTCGACCATCAGCAAAATCAAATCACCCCAACTAACCCCTCAACCAACAACCGGGAATACTGCTCAGAATCATAGTGATGGTCATTGCAATCACTATTGCGCAGGCCGTTCTTGACTATGCCGTGTTCGCCGAGAGATAAATTGTCCAGCATGACATAGCGGATGCCGTTTTGCGT
>JALNYY010000213.1 GCA_023229605.1 Methylobacter sp. | reverse complement strand
CACGTTCAAACATCTGCGTTTGCATCCCGTTATCAAAGTCCGGGCGGTACAACAATAGAATAGTCAAAAGAATAAATAATGGTGAATTCTGTTTTCATCCCGTTATCAAAGTCCGGGCGGTACAACTAACACGCACAAAGCATCTGCATTACTTTTTCCAATAAGTTTTCATCCCGTTATCAAAGTCCGGGCGGTACAACGTTTCTGATTGTTATGACTTCGTTATAACAAACCACCGTTTTCATCCCGTTATCAAAGTCCGGGCGGTACAACACCTGACAGTTATAGGTGATCTAGTGTTACATCAAGTTTTCATCCCGTTATCAAAGTCCGGGCGGTACAACAAACAGCCTGAACGACAACTAAACAACGAACGGGCGTTTTCATCCCGTTATCAAAGTCCGGGCGGTACAACGAATGGGTACGCGTCTGAAAAGAAGAGGAGAAAGTGGTTTTCATCCCGTTATCAAAGTCCGGGCGGTACAACTGTACCTTTGCAGGCTGTTGCTTTGCAAGCGAAATTTGGGCTGTTTGCGGCGCATCTAGTAAATAACTCGGCGGCAATCCTAGAAAACGGCCAGAAACCTGAACAAAACAAAAATTCCCCATATAAATCAACATACGGCGCGGGTTAGCTCGATTTTTTCGCAAGCTGTTGATTTAACAGCGAACCCAAAAAACCATCCGATTTTGCGACGGTGCGCCGCAAACCGCATCGCTAGCGTCAGAGCAGATTATAATCGGGATCGGCGCTAACCCGTCCCGCGCCATCGATGACGATATGCCGTTTGTCTTTGCCGCATAAGCTGTAATAACGCACCTGATCTTCCGCCGGGTTCATCAAATCGCCCAACCGCCGTTGCAATTCCTGCAACTGGGCGGTTTCAAGATGGCATTCAAACACGCTGCGTTGCACGCGGACGCCGAAATTTTCCATCTCGTTGGAGATTTTACGCAGCCTTTTGGCGTCATGCACATCGAAACAAATCACATAAAACGCCGTCATTGCAGAAAGAAACCCTCGTCTTCCGGCGGCAAACCGAGACCCTGAAAAAATACCGTCGTGCTGCACCAGCTGCATAGCGGATACCAGCGCAAACTGTCGGCGCTGTCTAGTTCGTCCAGCAGACGGTCGCGCAAAACATTTAAGCGGCTGTCGCTCAAGTGGCATTCGAATACGCTGTACTGCACGCGTTTGCCGTAATCTTTCAGGATGTCATGCACTTTTTGCCGGTTATCGTCATCGCTTATATCGTAGGTGATCAGCCATAAGCGGGTCATCGCAGCACCATGGCTTGATAGTTTGCGTCAATGCCGCGGATGACTTGCGACAAATGCTGCACCTGGTATTCCATGCAGCGCCGGTAATCGAGCTGCGTGCCGCTGACCGGATGGGCAATGGCGGAGTTGAGTTTTTCTTCCAGGGCTTTGATGAATAGTTGCCGCGCATGGGGCTTAAGAAAACAGCCCTCGCCCGCCGTTTTAGGGTAGTCGAAATCATCGGGCGTCAGCTGTTGGTTTAATACCAGTTTCCAGACCACGGCATCCACGACAATAGCGCGGAACTCTTCCACCATGTCCGAGGCCAGCGCCGGGTGCCCTTGCCGAAGCGCATGTAAAAAGCCGACTTGCGGATTCAGCCCCCGGCTGCGCAGCAAGGAGTAGATATTGTAAAACAGCAGGGTATAACCGTAAGATAGCATGGCGTTGATGCCGTCGGTGGGCGGCTGCCGGACCCGTTGGCTAAAGCCCCATGAACTGTCCACTGTTGCCGCCAGCGCCTGAAAATAGGCTTTGGCGGCGCTGCCTTCAAAACCGCGCAGCTCGTCCAGCGTACTTGCGCCGGACAGGTGCGCCAGGGTGTTTTTAAGCGCATCCGCCGCGGTGTGCAAATCCGCTGTGTCATGCCGCCGCGCCTGTCGCTGCAGCATCAAACGGCTGTTGGCTATTTTGCCATGCACCATCGCAGCGGCCAGTTTCAGGCAAAATGCGCCGTCGTTCGCGCGCAAAAATTGCTCGCGTTGCAGCAGCACGGGTTCGGTGTTGAACGAGTCGATAACGCCGTAATAATGCCCCTGACCGGACAGCAAATAAATCGGTATGCGCTCTTGCAGGCAAAACTGCATGGCTTGGGTGGTGATTTGGGCATTGCCGAACACCATGATTTGATCGACTTTTATCGCGGGTATTTCGCGCACTGTTTTTTGTTCTTGCCTGACGATCAGCCGTTCCGATTCCTTGCCCAAAACCTGCCCGTGCTGCAGCAAATACAAGGTGCGCAGCAGCGGCTCATGATCGGTCGGCAGGTCTTGTTCATCAGGACGTTCCAGGGTGTCTAGCGGCTGTTCGCGGGCGGAAAAATCCTTGGCGTCTAAGTTGGCTGCTGAAAACGCCAGCTGCATGATGGATAGCGGTTCGGCGGTTTTTTGGTCTCCATTAGGCCCAATCGAATCTAAATGCCTTCCATGGCGTCTGGATTCCGGCAATCCCTGCCGGAACGACGTACTACCAGCATCGGTTCTTTCGTCACTTACCGGCAAAGCCAATAAATTCGGCTCGTCAGCCTCTGTTTTAAAAGCCAGCGAGCGGATAAACTGCACCCCCAAAAAACGGAAGCCCTGATTGAAATGCACAATCTGCGTCTTGCGGGTATTGAGTGTTAACCGCAATTGCCCCAGCAGGCTGTCGGTCAGTTCCAGAGCTTGTTCGGCATGATCCCGGCTTTTGCACAGAATCAAAAAATCGTCGGCAAAACGGACCATGCACAGGTTATTGTCCAGCAGCGCTTCATCCAGATGATCCAAATACAGGTTGGACAGCAGCGGGGCAATGGGCGAGCCTTGGGCGACGCCCTTGTGCAGCACAAAGCGCCGGTCGCCATCGACCACGGTGGTGCAAAGCCATTGTTCGATCAGCCGCAACAGGCCTGCGTCGGTGATGAGCTTGCCGACCATCGTCATCAACAGCGTGTGGTCGATACTGTCGAAAAAACATTGGATGTCGGCATCCACCACCCAATGATAGCCCTGGCGTTGCAGCAACTGAATACGCTCTAACGCCTGATCGACACTGCGGCCTTTGCGATAGGCGAAGCTGCAATCTTCAAACTCGGCTTCAAACAAAGGCTCTATCACGCGCGTCACCGCCGTTTGCAGGACGCGGTCGCGCACCGTTGGAATGGACAGAAGGCGCTTGCCGCCGCCCGGTTTTTCCAGATCTATGCGCAGCATCGGCCGGGGTTGATAGGTTTCGTAATTGACTTCATCGCGCAAAGTCTCAAGGTTTTTGTGCAACCGTTCGGCGAACGCCTCCAGCGTTTGATAATCGGCACCGGCGCAGCCCTGGTTCTCATACACCTTGCTCCAGGCCTGATGGAGATTGAGATCGGTCAAGGCATCGGACAATTGGGCTTTTTGCATCGGAGTGCGCTCAGGACAGGAATGAGCTTTTATTGTGCCCGAAAACACTTGGCGGCGCATGTGTTTCGTTAAGGCGGATTGTATCCGTTTAAAGGCGCTTTTATCCCGTTATCAAAGTCCGGGCGGTGCAACTGAAATATCTCTCGGTGTTGAGAGAGAATTAAAATTAAGTTTTCATCCCGTTATCAAAGTCCGGGCGGTGCAACCAACGACTGCATTTGCTGGCATGACGAAGGGACAGGTCGTTTTCATCCCGTTATCAAAGTCCGGGCGGTGCAACTACCAGGAAGTAGGTAAGGAGTAGAATATAACAAAATTTGTTTTCATCCCGTTATCAAAGTCCGGGCGGTGCAACAGCATTTAAAGAAGCAGAGTATTTATCAGTCGATAAGTTTTCATCCCGTTATCAAAGTCCGGGCGGTGCAACAAAAAAACCACAACCAATAACCCATTAATATCCGACGGTTTTCATCCCGTTATCAAAGTCCGGGCGGTGCAACTATAACAACGGTCTAGTTGTGCGGGTAGACGGATAGTGTTTTCATCCCGTTATCAAAGTCCGGGCGGTGCAACCCAACCACCACCGTATGTACCGCAGAAAAGAACTCAGTTTTCATCCCGTTATCAAAGTCCGGGCGGTGCAACTGTACCCTTGCAGGCTGTTGGTTTGCAAGCGAAATTTCGGCTGTTTGCGGCGCGGTCAGTGAGATTTCCATCAATTTCTCTAAAAACCATTAAATTACCTGAACAAAACAAAAATTCTATTTATAAATCAACATACGGCGCACTTTAACTCGATTTTTTCGCAAGCCGTTGATTTAACGGCAATCACTAAAAATCGCAAAAAACTCGCCAGGCGCGCCGCTAATTTTCAGACTCATCGGCTAAAAATAGCGCCAAGCGCTGGCGTTTTTCGTTCAGGTTATGCCCATCCCAAGCTTTGTCATATTCAGGCCATGCCCCTACCAACTCATTTTTAGGCAAATGCCAACCGACCTGCCCGCTGGGTAAATCTATCATCAACACCGGCCAGTCCGGTTCATTGGGGTCAATGCGGATGCCCGCTTTATAGCCTTGCTGCATGGCAAGTTTGGCTAAGGCCATAACGGCTTGATTACGGTCGAAATAAGCATCGTCCTTGCTGTTACTCTGATCACTCATTTGCCTCTCCACTTGAGTCTAGGCAGGGTTGGCAGGCAAACGCTATTTTCGCTAAGGGTTTCTAGCGTCTTCTCAGCAGCTTCAATTTTATCCTTCTTTTCTCCTGAACCCTGATCGTTTGCGACGAACCATTTGAAGTTTTCCTGTTCTATATTTTGGTTTTCCACCTGCGGATAATGCACGGGACGTTTGACATTCTGCGGGTTGCCCAATAGCTCCAGTGCGCGATATATGTC
>JALNYY010000039.1 GCA_023229605.1 Methylobacter sp. | reverse complement strand
CAACGCAGGAGCAGTTGCCGAGGCGACGCAAAAGAAAGTAACTCGCTTTCGGGTGCGAGAACCCGATTCAAATAACTGTCGCGTTAGCGACTCCTTAAATTCAGTGTAAATTCGATCAACTGCGTAACATCAGGACTTTATACTTAAATACAGGCATTTAACGAAGAGCCGCGCATCGAATTTCTGCACCGAACCATATGCTTGAGTGCGAGTTCCCTTCTTTACCGGGAAACGGTTATTTTATTACAAGCACTTACTAGCGGAATAATGAGCGCATCGGAATTGATTTTCCGATGCGCTGGGCATTACTTACCGGCTAATCCAAAAAGAGGATTAACGTAACAGCTGCATCACGCCTTGGCTGGATTGGTTCGCCTGAGCCAGCATCGCAGTGCCTGCCTGTTGCAGGATCTGGGTGCGGCTCAATTCCGCCGTTTCCGCTGCAAAGTCGGTGTCTTGAATACGGCTGCGCTCAGCGCGCCAGGATTTTTCGCTGCTAAAATGGATCCATCCGATTTTAGCAGCGAAAAATCCTGGCCATTAATGCCTGCGGCGGCCCGCGTTCGTCCTCCATCCGCTACGGCTACGCGGGGGTCGTCGTACACCGCTCCACTAGCGTTACGCTTCCTGCACTCCTTCATTGCACAACTGTCCAAGCGCTTCTAGCACTTTATTTTGGGCATTCGCAAAATCAGTTAATATTTCAGGCTCATATTGCCATGGTTTCTTGAGAGTCTGTTCCAGCGTCTCTATGCACGCTTTCAATTCCGGCATGGCAAGATTGGCCGCCACGCCTTTCATTGCATGGAGCATTTGCAAAGCCGAGTCGACATCGCCCGCTTGCAAAAAAGCAGCCAACCGGGTCTCGGCGTCGCTATAGCCCTGATAAAACTTCAGTAACAAGTCACGAAACAGTTGCACATTTCCCACGACATTTTTTAGGCCCTGCTGCATATCGATGCCTGGCAAATATTCCGGCAGTAATGCCGTTTTTTGTCCGGTTGCCTTTGCCAAATAAGAACCCGGCGTTTTCCGCAAGTCCGGCTTGATAACATCAATCAGGCTTGCCAATAATTCATCAACGTCTATAGGCTTGGTCACATACCCGTCCATCCCTACCTGCAGACACCTCTCTCTGGCGTCGCTGACGGCATGAGCCGTCATCGCAATAATCGGCAAATCGTCAAGCTTCGCTTCGGAACGGATGATTCGGGTTGCTTCATAACCATCCATGGTCGGCATTTGCAAATCCATTAATACCGCATCAAAATAGTTTTCCCGTATTTTTTGTACGGCATCACAACCATCTGTGGCAATCGTGATATCGAAACCTTCCTGCTCCAGAGTTTCTCTAGCAACCTGCTGATTAATATGATTGTCCTCCACCAACAGCAACTTTGCGCCTTTAATGCTATCCGGAATTTCGTTTCTTGCCCCGGCGTAACAGCCTTGCGGGGCAGGATTTTCATCAAAGCTCTTCCGATCAAACGCATCGACAACCGCATTGAACAGCGCCGACGGATGCACCGGTTTAATAAGAAAGCCGTCCAGATTAAGGTCAGTTGATTGTTGCGCAATATCTTCCCCCTCATGCGCAGTGACCATGATAATGTGAGGAATGCGGGCAATATTAAGATTACCTTTAATATGCCGCGCCACCGAAATGCCGTCCATTTCGGGTAAATCCCAATCCATCAGCACCAATTGATAAGAGTCTTCAAGATCGCCGCTTTCCAACAGTTGAATGGCTTGCTCCCCGGTGCCGGCTTGGGTCACTTGAAAGAAAAAAGTTTCCAAATACAAACATAAAATATTCCTCGATGCCTCATTACCATCCACCACCAATGCCTTTACGCCGCGAAAAGCATCGCGCGATGCCGCCCGTTTTTGATCTGCCTCCTGGAGTCGCCCAAAGATGGCGGTAAAAATAAAAGTGCTGCCTTCCCCTATTTCACTGGTTACCTTAATGACGCCATTCATCATCTCCACCATCCGCTTGCAAATTGCCAGCCCTAAGCCCGTTCCGCCGTATTTGCGGGTGGTCGATTTATCGGCCTGATTAAAGGACTGAAATAACCCGCCTATTTGTTCTTCGGTCAGGCCTATGCCGGTATCTTTAACGGAAAACTCAAGCATAATTTGATCCGCTTTTTGTATTTGTTCGCCGCCTTCTGCTAACGCAACTTCAACAACGATCTCACCCTGGCTGGAAAATTTTATTGCGTTGCCGGCTAAATTAAGCAATACCTGACCCAGCCTTAGCGGATCGCCTACCAAATCCAAAGGCACATCGTCGGCGATAATAAAACGCATCCGCAGGCCTTTTTCTTCCGCTTTGTCGGTCATCAAACAGGAAAGATCGCCCAGCACATCGTCCAAATTAAATGCGATCGCTTCCAACTCCAGCTTTCCGGCTTCGATTTTGGAAAAATCCAAAATATCGTTAATAATTCCAAGCAGTCCGCGCGAAGAAACCTGAACTTTAGTCAAATAATCCCGCTGTTTTGCAGTCAGGTCCGTCTGTAACGCTAGCCGGGTCATGCCGATAATCGCATTCATCGGCGTTCGAATCTCGTGGCTCATCACCGAAAGAAACTCTGACTTGCTTTTATTGGCGGCAACCGCTTGGTCTCGCGCTTCGGCCAATTCCGATGTGCGATTTATTACTTTTTGCTCTAGCGTCCGACTATAGTCTTCAAGCTTATCGTAAGAAATTTTCAGGTTCCTGGCCATCTGGGCAAACGCTGTCGTTAACGCGCCAATTTCACCATCCGGGCGAATTTTTTTAACCTTTTCGCCGACCGAAAAATTACCTTGAGCCAGCGCATCCGCCAATCGGGTTAAGTGCATCAGCGGCCTGGATAAACGTTCAGATACAAACAATACGACACCGGCGCCAATCAGGATAAAAATAGCCGTGGTTACTAATAGCCGCGTTATCATTTCGCGGATTTGTCCGGTGCTCTCCTCCCGGGAATTAACAATCTCCTGATTAAGCAGCTCCAAAGAAAAACCCAGCCGGAGTACGCCCCAAGGCTTTGCACTCACTCGAATCGGCATAATAAATTCCATAAAGGACTTGCCGTTGCTGACATACTCATTAACCGTTGCGGTTGTTTGAGCCGCCGCAAACACATCCTCTTTCTCGGATAATATTTCCATCTCCAACTGCGGCTTTAGCGTGTGGATATACGCTCTCCCGGAGGCTTGCATTAATATGATGTAATGAAGTTCCTTATTTTCCTGCACCGCATCTCTTAACTGATCGGCCACCAGGGACAGGTTTACGGAAGCGATGCCATTCTCAACTTGACCGGATAAATTATCGGATAGAATCTGCCCTCTATCGATTAACCTGCCTTTCATCAGCACAATGCGTTTTTCCAATTCCTTTTCAAACACATCTTTTTGAAACTCTATCTGAACATAGGTCAACATCGTCAACAAGGCGATAATTAAACCCACCATCGTAACGAGAAGTTTTCTAAAAATACTTCGTTTAACCATATTGTTTAAACTCAACAGTGTTTTGGGGAATTTACTTTGCTTACTTGCGCTTGCTGCCGGCGGCATTATAAATCTAACTTCAAAAGCAGCCTGATTTATTAAACCGTTTCGGTTATTCTGTTTAAAAGCAACGTTATCAATTCGTAAAGGATCATGACAAAACCACTTTTATTCTGTTTCGAACCGATTGCAGATTTTAATGCTGAAATATTGATTCTAGGCAGCATGCCCGGACAGGAATCTTTGGCGGCGGGTCAGTATTATGCGAACCGCCGCAATGCTTTCTGGAAAATCATGGCCCAATTGCTCGGGTTTGATCCTGATTGTTCATATGAAGCTCGGCTGCACGAACTGAAGACAGCTCATATCGCGCTATGGGATGTGCTGCAATCCTGTACGCGGGTCGGCAGTTTGGATGCAAGAATTGATAACGGCTCCATCACAGTAAATAACTTCCAGGACTTCTTTGACACGCATGCCCGGATCCGTGCGGTCTTTTTCAACGGAGCCAAGGCGGAATCGGCGTACCGGCAGCTCGTCTTGCCTGCCGTCAGCACCGTTCCTGTCAGTTACGCGCGTCTTCCATCGACCAGTCCTGCGCATGCCTCGCTTTCCTATGAGCAAAAGCTCCAGGCGTGGCGGGCAGCGTTAATTTCTGTAGGCCGATAGGTGGTAGGAGTCCATCCCATCGGCCTACCCCGCTATTTCTTTTTGAAATAAAAAACCTGCTTATCGGGTTCTTTTATCAAAAGAATAATTTGATGCCCGGTCTGGTCGGAATAAACGCCAAAATCCAAATGTGCGGCAGGATCGGTTGCGATCACTTTGACGACATCGCCGCTGGACATGTCCATCAAGGCTTTTTTAAGACGCAACAAGGGTAATGGACAGTTCAATCCGCTGGCATCTACTTCCAGATTAAATTCGATCATAAGCTTTTAAGTTTTCTCAACTAAGTTTGGTGCGCTTATAATACCACCCTCTTTTAAATCCACGAATCATCACACACAATGGATTATTTCCCGGTATTTTTAAAACTTAAAGGCCAGGCTTGCCTGGTTGTCGGCGCAGGCGAAATTGCCGCCCGAAAAATTGAATTGTTGGCGCGAGCCGGTGCAAAAATAACGGTCATCGCCAGGGAGATAAGTCCTACGGTATTAAGCCTACAGGCGGCTCATAACTTGACGCTGCTGCAACAGGCTTTCTCCCCTGTCGATCTTGGCGAATTCAGGCTGGTGGTATCGGCGACGGATAATGCCGATACCAATTGCCTGGTTGCCAAAACGGCGGAGGAACAAAACATCCCGGTTAATGTAGTCGATAATCCCGAGCTTTGCAGCTTCATATTTCCGGCTATTATCGACCGCTCGCCGATTATTGCCGCAGTGTCCTCCGGCGGCGCGGCGCCAGTGTTGGCCCGCTTGCTCAGGGCAAAAATAGAAACGGTGATTCCTCCTGCCTACGGTCGCCTGGCCGGTCTGGCTGACAGGTTCAGGGATAAGGTCAAGCAGCATATTGAGCAGCCTGCACAGCGCCGGATTTTCTGGGAAAACATATTGCAGGGTTCCGTCGCTGAACTCATCTTCTCCGGCAAAGATCAGGAAGCCGAACGGCAATTGGAGCAAACCCTGCTTAAGCAAAAGCAAGACACCAACCTTGGCGAAGTCTATTTGATTGGCGCAGGCCCCGGAGCACCTGACTTGTTGACTTTTCGCGCGCTACGTTTGATGCAACAGGCCGATGTGATCGTTTATGACCGACTGGTTTCACCGGAGATTCTCGATTTGGCGCGTAGGGATGCTGAAAAGATTTATGTCGGCAAAGAACGGCAATGCCATGCGCTGCCGCAGGAATCCATCAATACCCTGTTGGCTGACTTGGCTAAAGCGGGAAAGCGGGTGGTGCGCTTAAAAGGCGGCGATCCGTTCATATTCGGCCGCGGCGGCGAAGAAATTGAAACTTTGATGCAGCAGGGCATTAATTTTCAGGTAGTTCCCGGTATTACCGCGGCTTCCGGCTGTGCGACCTACGCCGGCATCCCGCTAACCCATCGGGATCATGCGCAATCCTGCACTTTTGTCACAGGACATCTAAAAGATAATTCCATCAACTTAAACTGGACGCAACTTGCAGCGCCTAATCAAACCATCGTCATCTATATGGGCTTGGTTGGCCTGGGAAAAATCTGCCAGTCTCTAATTGCGCACGGCAGCCCCAAAGATTTGCCTGTCGCCATTGTGCAGCAAGGCACCACATCGAACCAACGGGTGATTACCGGCACCTTGGAAACATTGCCGGACAAGATTGCCAATCAGAACATCAAGCCACCCACCCTGATTATTATTGGCACGGTAGTAACGCTGCATGACAAGCTGAGCTGGTTTCAAGCCGGTCAGGCTGATTAACTTGTGCGGCATACCTGGATTGATTAAACGGCTAAGCTGCCATTCATAACCGTTATTGATACTATTAATCCGAGAAAATAAATAAAACAATTGAATTTTACCGCCAAATTCCCTATCCTTTGCGGGTTTAACTTTTCGTCGAACTGTTAAAAAACAACAGTTCTTTTTTACTACCAAGAGAGGCCATTATGAAAAAAACACTAGCTACATTAGCAGGCATCGCTTTAATCACTTTAAGTGGACAAGTATTTGCCGACGAAGCCAGCGATATCGGCAAGAAAATTTATGAACGTGCTTTCGGTCGCGGTTGCGGCACTTGCCACGACATCGCTTCAAACCCGCAATTAGCTACTTTAATTAAAGGCGGTCAACTGGACAGAGCGAAATTCGAAAACGTTCTGAAAGAAGGCAAAGGCGGCATGCCGAAAGCAATCGCTGAGATTATGAAAAACCCAGCTGTTGTTAAAGCCGGATACGGCGAAGATCAAGCTGTTGACGCTTTGTACAAATATCTGGGCGGCAACTAATCCCGGATAGACGAACACAAAAAAGCCGCCCCAGTCATAGATTGGGGCGGCTTTTTTTGTACCCAAAACTAATCATTACCCAAATAGCCCGTTTTTATTTCTTTATAAGGCAATCGGTTACGATTCTTAATCCAGATACCCGCAACTGCCGCCAGCATCAACCCGCAAGAGGCGAGAGTCACATAGATCAGGCGTTTTAATTGGGACATTTCCTGCATTAACTGCTCATTAGAAATAGCCGCATTTCCTTTGCTGGCAGGCTCTGAATAAGAGCGAAGCACTTTAAGGTCATTTTTCAAGTCTTCTATAGTGCCTATAGAACTGGAAACGGAACCTACCCGGATACTCTCTTCCAATACGTTTAATTTACTTTCGATTGAACCGCTGACCAAACCGACAAGCTGCCCTTTCAAGGCATTAACTTCTGCTGACAAGACAGGATTCATTTCTGCCGCATAAGTTTCGGTGGCAGTGGCATTTTTATAGCTGTTTATAAAGCTATCGGTTGGGAATAATAAAAAGCCGGCTATCAAAATGACAACCATCAAGGAACAGACTATCGTCAGCAGTAACCTGTTAACCTGCATTAATGCCTGATGCGAAGGCATTCTTTGCAGAACGGTAGAGGTGTTGCAGGGCAACGCCTCCACTACTGAGTTTGTCTTATCTGTATCGCTCATTAATTAACTTCCCCCCGAACCAGGAACCTACGGCAACCAACCATCCTGACCGAACAATTATTATTTTTCATAACAAACCATGCCGGTAGTAGTGCAACCTAATTCGCGATTATACAAGTTTAATGCTCAAATTCTGCATTTTATTTAAACACATCCCGCATCCAAACAAGACAAGATAGCCAAGATCAGGCAGCATAAAATGCCTAACTCCATGCCGCCTAAAGTATTAATTTAATCGCTTTGCCGCGGCTATTCTCATTCTCAACGCATTTAACTTGATAAAACCCTCTGCATCTTTTTGATTATAAGCGCCTGCATCGTCCTCAAACGTCGCAATACTTTCATCAAACAGGCTGTCGGTATCGGAAGCGCGCCCGACAACGATCACGTTGCCTTTATAAAGCTTGAGCCTAACCTTACCGTTAACGTTCGCCTGGGATGCGTCGATCATGGTTTGCATCATTCTCCGCTCAGGGCTCCACCAGTAACCGTTGTAAACCAAAGAAGCATAGCGCGGCATCAGCTCATCCTTTAAATGCGCCACTTCCCTGTCCAGGGTTAGCGATTCAATCGCGCGATGCGCTTTGAGCATCACGGTACCGGCAGGCGTTTCGTAACAACCGCGAGATTTCATGCCGACATAGCGGTTTTCCACAATATCCAATCGGCCAATGCCGTTAGCGCCTGCAATCTTGTTTAACTGTTCCATGACTGTTGCCGGCGAACAAGACACATCGTCGATGGCGACAATATCGCCCTGCCGGTAAGTCAGTTCAATATAAGTCGGTTGATCGGGAGCTGATTCGGGAGAAACCGTCCAGCGCCACATATCTTCTTCAGGTTCCGCCCAAGGATCTTCCAGAATCCGGCCTTCATAAGAAATATGCAGCAAATTGGCATCCATTGAATAAGGCGACGTTTTGCCTTTTTTCATTTCCACCGGAATCTTATGTTTCTCGGCATAATCCAGCAAGGTTTGCCGGGAAGTTAAATCCCATTCCCGCCAAGGCGCAATAATCCGTATATCGGGACGCAATGCGTAAGCGCCCAGCTCAAAACGCACCTGGTCGTTGCCTTTGCCTGTCGCGCCGTGGGAAATGGCATTCGCGCCGGTTTCATTGGCGATGTCGATAAGCCGCTTGGCGATTAACGGACGGGCTATCGAAGTGCCCAGCAAATATTCGCCTTCGTAAATCGCATTGGCGCGGAACATAGGAAAAACATAATCACGCGCAAAATCTTCACGCAAATCTTCAATGTAGATGTCTTTAATACCCATCGCTTGGGCTTTGGCCCGCGCCGGCTCTACTTCTTCGCCCTGTCCCAAATCAGCCGTAAAGGTGACAACTTCACAATCATAAACATCCTGTAACCACTTAAGAATAACGGAAGTATCCAAACCTCCGGAATAAGCCAATACAACTTTATTGATTTCCGACATAACGCCTATACCCTGAGTTAAAATTGCTGCAAATTATACCGGAAAATACAAGTTTCGACAGCAACGCATCGCGCCGGATGTTGTTGCCGACTGACATACCGGACTCCATGATGATTACCGGCTTACAAACAGAACTTATTAAGTTGCCTCCAACGCAGATAATTCAGTCATGGTATTTATGTTGCTGAATATTTCCGGCTCATCACTAAAATCCACCTGCACCAGATTCTGCCGCGCCAGCCAATCCGCCACCTTACGTTGGCCATCGGCCAAGTAATCTTGCAGACTGGTCTGCAATACAGCCTTTATCGCAAACAAAACCGGGTGCAGCCTTGCTCCATCAAAGGCGACCGCAACATCGGCATTATTTTCCGCAAGAGCTAGTAACAACTTTCGCAGATGTTCGGTTTTAATTAACGGCGAGTCGCAAGGTACGACCACCAGGACGTCGGCATCAACATGAATCATAGCGGCTAATACGCCGGCCAAAGGACCGTCAAAACTGCCGGTTTGGTCGCTGATAACCGGCCATCCGAATTGCCGGTATTGCTCAATGTTCCGATTGGCGTTTATGACGACAAAATCCACAGCCGGGGCTAACGCGGCTATTGCATAACTGACCATCGGACGGCCTTTAAAACTTACCAGGCCTTTATCCTGATTATTCATGCGCCGGGCGCGGCCGCCGGCAAGAATCACGCCCGCCACTTTTGTTTGACTGTTCATAATGCTAAGCTTTGTTTATCCTGAGTAATGACTAAAGTTGTTCAACCGACAGGCTATTCTCGCAAGCCTGTTGTTTATTGCAAGCCGTGCATGACCGACAAATAACCGTTGCCCGCTTTGCCGCGAGCACACTTTTTCACTTTCTGACTTATGGGAACCAAAGAATCATCAATGAAAATTCAATACATATCCTCTATCTTAAGCCTTGCTCTAGTCGCCGTTATTTCCGGTTGCGCCACAACGCCCGAAAAACCGGCTGAGCCCGCACCGTTTGTCAGTGACTATCCTACCCGCGACCGCGTTGAATATGTTTTAAATTGCGTTGCTCAACACGGCGGCCTGACCTATATCAGCCAATATGCCTGCGGTTGCAAGATCGACAAAATTGCTGAAAAACTGAACTTTGCCGAATACGAAGCCGCAAAAACCTTTACTTATTTAACCAAAGGCCAAACGGGCGACGCCGCTGCGGCTATGCGCGATCCGACTCAGTCCAAAGATTTAAGAAAGCGGCTTAAAGACGCTGAACAAGAGGCAGAAAAAAGCTGTTTTGTGAAATAGATAAACGATGACTAAGGGCGGCTTCGGCCGTCCTTTTAACCTTTAGCAAAAAAACTATTTTCAATATAGGCATCTGCGTAAACAGTCTATTGCCTAAAAGCAGACAAACCAATATTAAATTGCTTTGCTTTAAAAAAATATTGATCATAAATAGGTACATAACCGATATTTTTTAAAACCCTTACATTTTTTATCCATTTTTGCCATTTTTACAGCAAAAATATCTTGTGCTATGCTATCCGGCACTCTTAAATACGCAACAGTCAGGAACAGCCGTTGTTTTAATCAGGATGGATTCCCCCTATTGAGACGATCATGACAGAATCAGGCACCACGCAATCAACCGTGCAGGAAATAATTGCCGAACTCAAAGACAAGCCCGGCGCACTTTTACCTATTCTGCATGGCATTCAAAATGCTCTGGGTTATATCCCGGCTGAAAACGTTCCCGACATCGCAACTGGGCTCAGCCTTTCCCGCGCCGAAGTACACGGCGTCATCAGCTTTTACCACTATTTCAGGGACACTGCACCGGGTGAACAAACCATTCATCTTTGCCGCGCGGAATCCTGTCAAGCCATGGGCGGAAAACAACTGGAAGACCATGTTAAAAGCAAACTGGGCATTGATTTTCATGAAACGACCGCGGACGGCAAGTTCTCCCTTGAGCCTGTTTACTGTCTAGGCAATTGCGCCTGTTCACCTGCCATGCAAATCGGTAAGGAAATATACGGTCGCGTGACAGCGGACAGCTTTGATGCAACCATCACCAATACAGAGGCATCAGCATGAGTATCACTATTTATGTCCCATGCGATTCCAGCGCTGTTTCACTGGGCGCAGGTCGCGTTGCTACAGCTATCGCTCAGGAAGCGGCAAAACGCGGCATTGACATTAAACTGGTCCGTAACGGCTCAAGAGGCATGTACTGGCTGGAACCGCTGGTTGAAGTTGCAACAAGCAAGGGGCGCGTGGCCTATGGCCCTGTTCAACCCGGCGACGTGCATGGCTTGTTTGATGCCGACTTCACACAAGGCGGCGCACACGCACTCTATTTAGGCTTGACCGAAGAGCTGGATTACTTCAAAAAACAGCAACGCCTGACCTTTGCCCGCATCGGCAAAACCGATCCTCTCAGCTTGACCGATTATGTTGAGAATGGCGGCTATCGCGGCTTAAAAAATGCACTGTCGATGACCCAGGAAGAAATCGTCCAAGCGGTAACCGATTCGGGTTTACGCGGCCGCGGCGGCGCTGCCTTTCCGACCGGCATCAAATGGAAGACGGTGCTGAACACCGCATCGCTGCAAAAATACATTATCTGCAACGCCGATGAAGGCGATTCAGGCACGTTTTCCGACCGCATGGTCATGGAAGGCGACCCGTTCGTACTCATCGAAGGCATGACCATTGCGGGCTTAGCAGTCGACGCGACGCAAGGTTATATTTATCTGCGCATAGAATATCCTCACGCTTTCGATGTTTTGAATGCTGCGATTGCAACGGCTTACGAAGCCGGTTATCTGGGCGATAACATTCAGGGCAGCGGCAAAACCTTTAACTTGGAAGTAAGACTCGGCGCCGGCGCTTATGTCTGCGGCGAAGAAACCTCATTAATGGAAAGCCTTGAAGGCAAACGCGGCCTGGTGCGCTTTAAACCGCCATTGCCTGCCATCAGCGGTTTATTCGGCCAACCCACCGTCGTCAACAACGTTATTTCGCTGGCTTCAGTGCCGGTTATCCTGGATAAAGGCGGCGATTATTACCGCGATTTCGGCATGGGACGCTCGCGCGGCACATTGCCTGTGCAATTGGCAGGCAACATCAAGCGCCCCGGTTTGGTCGAACTGGGCTTTGGTTTGACCTTGCGCGAATTGCTTTACGATTTCGGCGGCGGATCAGCTTCCGGCAGGCCGATCAAGGCAGTGCAGGTTGGCGGCCCGCTCGGCGCTTACCTGCCCGAAGCGCAATTTGACACCCCCTTGGATTACGAAGCCTTTGCCGCCATCTGGGCGGTAGTGGGACATGGCGGCATAGTCGTTTTTGACGACACGGTCAATATGGCCGAAATGGCCCGCTACAGCATGGAATTTTGTGCAATTGAATCCTGCGGCAAATGCACACCTTGCCGCATTGGCTCCACCCGTGGCGTAGAAGTCATGGACGACATTATTAACGGTCGCAACCTCGATAAAAACATACCCTTGTTACGTGATCTTTGCGACACCTTACTCAACGGCTCCCTCTGTGCATTAGGCGGTATGACGCCCTACCCTGTACTGAGTGCTTTAAACCATTTTCCTGAAGATTTCGGGATAAATGCCAAAGCTACAGCCGCCTGATAATGATTTGAGGAGATTACAATGTCGATTAATAAAGAACAAGATTTTGGCACACCGATCAGCACCAACGAAAATCTGGTCACGCTGGAAATTGATGGTTTTAAGGTCACGGCACCGGCAGGGACCTCGGTTATGCGAGCGGCGGCAAGCATCGGCATTGAAATCCCCAAATTATGCGCAACCGACAGCATCGAACCGTTCGGCTCCTGCCGGCTTTGCCTAGTGCAAATAGAAGGCGGCAGAGGTATGCCCGCTTCCTGCACGACGCCGGTTGCGGAAGGTTTAAAAGTTATCACCCAGAATAAAAAACTGGCCGATGTGCGCCGCGGCATCATGGAACTGTATATTTCCGATCACCCGCTGGACTGTTTGACCTGTTCGGCCAATGGCGATTGCGAGCTGCAAGACATGGCGGGCGCGGTTGGTTTGCGCGAAGTGCGTTACAACCCGGTTGAAACACACCTGAACGCCGAAAAAGACCACAGCAACCCCTATTTCAGCTTCGACCCCAGCAAATGCATCGTTTGCTCTCGCTGCGTCAGGGCTTGTGAAGAAACCCAAGGCACTTTTGCATTAACCATTGACGGCCGCGGCTTCGATTCCAAAGTATCGCCGGGGCAGAATCAGGATTTCATGGATTCGGAATGCGTTTCATGTGGCGCTTGCGTTCAAGCCTGCCCAACCGCAACGCTGATGGAAAAATCGGTGATCGACAACGGTCAACCCGAACATGCGATCGTGACAACCTGCGCTTATTGCGGCGTCGGCTGCTCGTTCAGGGCGGAAATGAAGGGCGAACAAGTCATCCGCATGGTTCCCGCCAAAGACGGCAAGGCCAATCACGGCCATTCCTGCGTAAAAGGGCGTTTTGCATTCGGTTACGCCACGCACAAAGACCGCATCACCAAGCCGATGATCCGCGCCAGCATTAAAGACGCGTGGCAGGAAGTCAGCTGGGAAGTAGCGATTAATCACGCCGCGTCGGAATTAAAACGCATCCAGGCAAAATACGGCAAAGACGCTATCGGCGGCATTACTTCTTCCCGTTGCACCAACGAAGAAGTCTACATCATGCAAAAACTGATACGCGCTGGTTTCGGCAATAATAATGTCGACACCTGTGCGCGGGTTTGCCATTCACCTACCGGTTACGGACTGAAGCAAACTTTTGGCGAATCATCCGGCACCCAGGATTTCGACTCGGTCATGAAAGCCGATGTTATTTTAGTGATGGGCGCCAACCCTACCGACGGACATCCCGTATTCGGTTCGCAAATGAAAAAACGCCTGCGTCAGGGCGCAAAGCTGATCGTCATTGATCCGCGCGAAATTGATTTGATCAAATCGCCGCATGTCAAAGCCAGCCATCATTTAAAGCTGCGTCCCAGCACCAATGTCGCTTTGATCAATGCGCTCGGCCATGTCGTGGTGACCGAAAACTTACTAGACGAAGCCTTTGTTAATGAGCGCTGCGATGTAGCTTCTTTTGCCAAATGGAAAACCTTTGTTGCGCAGGAACATAATTCACCGGAAGCTTCCGAGTCCATTACCGGCGTTCCAGCCGATGAACTCAGAGCCGCCGCACGGCTTTACGCAACCGCTAACAATGCTGCTATTTATTATGGCTTGGGCGTAACCGAACACAGCCAAGGCTCCACTACCGTTATCGGCATTGCCAACCTGGCCATGGCCACCGGCAATTTGGGCCACGACGGCGCGGGCGTCAATCCGTTACGCGGGCAAAATAACGTGCAGGGCTCTTGCGACATGGGTTCGTTCCCGCATGAGTTCCCCGGTTATCGTCATGTCTCTGATCCTGCAACGCATCAGCTGTTTGAAAACGCCTGGCAGACTAAACTCAGTGCAGAACCGGGCTTGCGTATTCCCAACATGTTCGAGGCGGCATTGGACGGCAGCTTTATGGGACTTTACTGCGAAGGCGAGGACATTGCCCAATCCGACCCGGACATCAAGCACGTTCATGCCGCTTTACGGGCCATGGAATGCGTGATCGTGCAGGATATATTCCTGAACGAAACCGCCAAGTTCGCCCACGTTTTCCTCCCAGGATCGTCTTTCCTGGAGAAGAACGGCACATTTACCAATGCCGAACGCCGTATTTCACCGGTGCGTAAAGTCATGTCGCCGTTGGCGGGTTACCAGGATTGGGAAGTAACCCAGATGCTGGCCAATGCGCTGGGCTTCCCGATGAATTACAGCCATCCGTCAGAAATCATGGATGAAATCGCACGGCTTACACCCAGCTTTACCGGCGTCAGTTATGAAAAAATTGAACGCTTCGGCAGCATCCAATGGCCTTGCAATGACGAAGCGCCGGAAGGCACGCCGATTATGCACACCGAGCATTTCCTGCGCGATAACGGCAAAGGCTTGTTTATGCTGACCGAATTTGTGCCGACGACAGAACGTATAACCGGCAAATACCCGCTGATACTGACCACCGGACGCATTTTGTCGCAATACAATGTCGGCGCACAAACACGCCGTACTGAAAATGTCGCCTGGCATGCAGAAGACCGCCTGGAAATTCATCCGCATGACGCCGAAGACCGCGGCGTAAAAACCGGCGACTGGGTCGGGATTAAGAGCCGCGCAGGTGAGACTGTATTGCGCGCTTTGGTCAGTGACCGCGTGCAACCGGGCGTTGTTTACACCACGTTCCATTTCCCTGAATCCGGTGCTAACGTGATCACCACCGACAACTCCGACTGGGCGACCAACTGTCCCGAATACAAAGTGACGGCCGTGCAAATCACCAAAGTCAGCCAGCCTTCGGAATGGCAGCAGGAATACAATGCATTTTCAGAAAAACAACTCGATCTTCTCGAACAGGGAATAAGCCATGACTAATGGCGGCGCTGCCCGTACACGACCGCATGGACAGATATTTGCTCCTGTAATATCTGCATTCCCCACATCCCTGCCGGTTATGCAGAAGGTAGAGCAATGCAAGGAGTAATTGCCGAGCCGTTATCATTAGAATTAGGCTGGCCCAGCTATCAACAAAGCACCGTTGATCGCTGGCAAGGCGGGCAGCACTTCCAGGAGCAGGACTATATTGCCGAAGAAGTGCCTGTTTCCCTGGTTTACAACGGGACGCCGCATGTCGTCATGCTGGCTACCCCGACCAATCTTGAAGAATTTGCGTTGGGTTTCAGCATTACCGAAGGCATTATCAAAAACCCGCAAGAACTGTTGTCAGCGCGGATTTATAACCGTTCAAACGGCATTGAAGTCCAGTTAAAAATCCCGGAGCACCGTTTTCAATGTCTGGCGGACAAAGGCCGTAATTTAACCGGCCGTACCGGTTGCGGCCTATGCGGTGCGAGCACGTTAAAACAAGCCATCCGCCAACCCACCCCGGTTAACGGAGGCCTGACCTTAGCTGCTGCCGAGCTGCGCTCCGCTTTAACAGACATCAAACGGCACCAGAAACTAAACCGGCTAACCGGAGCCGTTCATGCTGCTGCCTGGGCAGTCCCCGGACAGGGAATTTTAGACATCAGGGAAGATGTAGGACGGCACAACGCACTGGATAAACTGATCGGCTTTTTATTGCGTACCGGCAAAGACTTATCCGCCGGTTTCGTAATTGTTACCAGCCGCGCCAGTTATGAAATGGTGCAAAAAACCGCCTGGGTTGGCATTACGCTGCTGGCGGCCATTTCCGCACCTACCGGATTAGCCATACGTCTGGCTAATGAGGCAGGCCTCACTTTAATCGGTTTTGCCCGTGATGATCAGCATGTGGTTTATACTCATCCGCAACGCTTAACCCATAGCAACTATCTGTAATTAACGATGAAAATAGAAAGACTTGTCAAAATGGCCAACGACATAGGTAATTTCTTTAACTCGGAAACCGACAAAGAAATCGCAGCGGAAGGCATAAAAAACCACATCCTAAGATCATGGGATCCAAGAATGCGCAAAGCGATTATCGCCTATTGCCGGGAAGACGGCTCTGAATTAAGCGACTTGGTCAAAGTAGCTGTAACCAAGCTAGCTGCTTAAAAACACCCCCTTTCCAAAGACATCAACCTAAAACACACCGGCACGAAGAACACGAGGCTTGCCTTAAATTGTTCTTCGTGAACTTCTTATCTCGCCGTGTTGCCTAAAGCGCCTACTGTTGGTGCTCTACCCGCCTGCGTCCATGTAGTTGATCGGTGAATTAAGCCGTTCCCCGATTTTATAACTACAGCAATGCTGTTGTTATGGGCGGCGAGCGCAACTAAACCGATCCCCCCAATAACGATTTTTAAGGCTGGATACCAACACCTTTCCGGTGCGCTGGCTGGGCGCATGAATAAAATTATCATTATTGAGATAAATACCGACATGGGAAAACGGCTTGCCGTCGGTATTAAAGAAGACCAGATCGCCGGAATGAAGATCACTTTTCGAAACCTGCGTCAGCGACTGAGCCATCTCCTGAACCGTGCGTGGTAACGATATGCCCTGATGTTCGTAGACATGCTTAACAAAGCCGCTGCAATCGAAACCTTCCGCGGGTGAACTTTTACCGTAATGATAAGGCGCGCCCTGCAAGCTCAACGCATAACTGACCGTTGTCGAATAATCCGCAGTAGGCTTGGTTTCAGGAATGCCGGCGCAACCGGAAAACAAAACCATCGCAGCAACTAAAACACCACGGGTAAAAAAACAGCGATAGTTGTTAGTGGCGGATGCGATCACAAATTCATAACCCGTTTAAGACTGAATAGAAATTTCATATAAAAAACAGCAACTCTCATTTTGAAATTTCAGCCGCGAAGAAAAAACTCAGAAAAAATCCGTATTGTCCGCGCCTGCCGCATTTTTTGCACTCAATAACGAGATAACCGGCTGCCATGAATTCCACTGTTATAAAGATAGACCATTACGGGTTAAATGGCTACAGCGTCCCTGACATCATCTTCTTGCTGAAAATGACATTTTCCGTCATGGACAGCCACCGCTTCATAATAATACATTTAATTACAAACATCCTCGCGCCAAGCCCTGCGTACAGATAGAATAGTCATCTTTCACTTTAGCCATTGAGATAGCTTTCATGAAATTTAATGCCTTCCTTATCAGCCTGTGCCTGTTTGCCTCATCCGGCAGTTATGCTGCGGAAAAAACCGTCATTCGTCTTGGCGTTCAGGCTTCCGGCACGGTCGATTGGGAATTGACGGCGATACAGGAAAACCCTCAGACTGATTTTCAACTGGAAATTCAGCATGTAGCCAATGCGGAAGCCGGCAAAATTGCACTGCAAGCCGGCGCTGTCGATATGATTGTGTCTGACTGGATTTGGGTTTCCAGACTGCGCGCTACCGGTTCCGATTTCACCTTTTACCCTTATTCGAATACTTCCGGCGCTCTGATAGTGGCAAAAAACAGCCCTATCCGTTCGGTAAAAGATCTCAAAGGCAAACGGCTGGGGATTGCCGGCGGCGAACTGGACAAAAATTGGCTGTTGCTGCAGGCCTTGGCCGGGCAAGAACAACTGGATTTGAATGATTCAGTGAAAAAAGTCTTCGGCGCGCCGCCGCTGATCACCGAGCAAATCAAGCAAAACCGCGTCGATGCGGCTCTAACTTACTGGCATTTTGCCGCCAGGCTTGAGGCCCAAGACTATCGCCAGATTATTGACGGCAAAGGCATTTTAAAAGGCTTGGGCATCCAGGAAGATGTACCCAATCTGGGCTATGTATTCAAGCAGAGCTGGGCAAACGCCCACAAACAGGCCGTCAACAGTTTTTTTAACGCCGGCAAACAGGCTAAAAATCAGCTATGCACATCCGACACCGCCTGGCAAAAGATTATCCCGTTAACCCAGGCTGATGATTTACCCACACTAGCCAAACTTCGCCAACGTTATTGCGAAGGCAATATTGAACATTGGGGCGAGCCGGAACAGCTGGCCGCAGCCCGTATTTATACGATGCTCCGCACCTTAAGCCGCAATCAATTAACAGGGCAATCGGAAAACCTGCAACCCGGCACATTCTGGTCAGTTGAATAACAAAACTTCCGCTCCTGCTCGCGCCTCTTACCTACATCCTGAAAGCAAAACTTCGTTTTGATTAGCCCCAATAAATTTTTATCAGCCCTGTCATTACTGGCTTTCTTAGTAGTGTGGCAAGGTTTTGCCGCTTATTTAAACAGCAACACGTTGCCGACACCCGAAACGGTAGCCAGGGTTTTCTGGCAGGGCTGCATGTCGGGACAACTGCCTTTTCATCTGGGCGTTACCTTGCTCCGGCTCGTAATCAGTTTTACTATTGCGATGTTGCTGGGTTGCGCCATCGGCATCGTGCTGGGGCGCAATAAAAAACTCGATGCGTTCTTTGACAACTGGCTGGTGATTTTCTTAAACATCCCGGCGCTGGTCACCATTATCCTGTGCTATGTCTGGTTCGGCCTGGTTGAATCGGCGGCGATACTCGCCGTGGTTATCAACAAGCTGCCCAATGTCATTGTCACGATCCGGCAAGGCACGCGCACGCTGGATCAGGATTTACTGGACATGGCGCGCTGTTACGGTTTCGGCAAGCGCAAAACCCTGGTTCACGTTATCTGGCCGCAACTGCATCCGTTTGTGATGGGCGCAACCCGCTCGGGTCTGGCCTTGATCTGGAAAATCATTCTGGTGGTCGAATTATTAGGCCGTAGCGACGGCATGGGCTATCAGTTGCATTTGTTCTTTCAATTGTTCGATGTCGCCAGCATTCTGGCCTATACGATCGCTTTTGTTGCGGTCATTCAGCTGATAGAGCTGCTGATTTTAAAACCGCTGGACAAAAAGGCGCTGCGGTGGCGCAGATGACCGACATCCAAATCAATATCAACAACAAAACCTATCCGACAGCGACGAAGCCCAGTATCGCCAACCTTGAGCTGTCGCTGAACTCGAATGAATTTATTTGTCTGGTCGGCCCGTCCGGCTGCGGCAAAACCACGCTGTTGAATATTATTGCCGGTCTGGATAATGATTACGACGGTGAAATTCTGGTTGGACAACAACATACGCATCCCAAGATCGGCTACGTTTTCCAGAATCCGCGCCTGCTGCCCTGGCGGACGGTCAGGGAAAACATTGAGCTGGCGCTGGATAGACCGCAGCCTCCGGATGTCATTGATGCCTTGCTTGAGGTCATGCAACTGACCCAATCGCAACAGGCCTATCCTGAACGATTGTCATTGGGCATGAGCCGCCGCGTCGCAATCATCAGGGCGTTCGCTGTTGATCCCGACGTGTTGCTGATGGATGAGCCGTTTGTATCGTTGGATGCGCCGACCGCAAGGCAAGTCAGGCAGCTGTTGCTGAAACTGTGGCAGCAACGTCCGCACACGGTTTTATTTGTCACCCATGACCTGCGCGAGGCCATTGCACTGGCTGACCGGCTGATATTTTTATCAGCCTCGCCGATGCAGGCCATTAGTGAAATCATCGTGCCTATCCCCCGAAGCGAGCGGAATAATGAGCTTGCTATAGAATCATTCAGGCAACAGTTGCTGCAAAATCATCCGGAAATAAAACAACTTTTGTGACCGTTTTCGGTTCGAAAAACAGTTGCGGCTTCTCCCGAAATATCCGATACTCTTGACCGTCAAGCCTTGTTATAGGGGATTCACGTCAAGCTACCCTGCCTGACGCCCTTCGGGTTAATGCAAATCGGCTATCCTGCCGATTTGTCCGGCAGGGCTTACTGTACAACTACCCAAGGTTAATAGCATATGAAAAAAATAATTATCTTAGGATTGACGACGGCTGTTATTGCATTAGCTTCATTCACAGCATCGGCTGAAAGCGATAACAAATACCCTGCTGCAAATTTTCAACCCAAAGTCGTCTATATCGACAAGGATTCAGTCAAATCCTCACCTAAATGTCAGGATCAAAAGCCCACAGAAAAGGCAACCGAGTTCGACCCTAAATACCCGGCCGCTAACTTCACACCCAAAGTTATTTATCCGTAACCCAGCTTTCTAAAAGGTGCGTCCTTAAACCAATGGAATGGACTCCTCCCACCTTGTATCTGCATCAAAGTACCAGGCTGATATGATTTACTTATCAGGCAAACTAGCGGAGGGGTCCGAAATGAGCATTAAACGAGTAGGTATAGATTTAGCAAAATAAGTGTTTCAATTCACGGCGTTGATAATCAAGAAAAAGTAGTGTTACGCAAACAGCTTCGCAGATTGCAACTACTGGGTTACTTTAAAAAACTACCGCCTTGTTTGATAGGTATTGAAGCTTGTGGCGGTGCGTATTATTGGGCAAGAGAGCACAAAAGCAGGGGTATACGGTTAAATTGATGGCGCCCCAATTTGTTAAGCCATACATTAAACGATGTCAACGACACGGAGGCAATCTGCGGAGCTGTTGCGCGCCCAAACATGCGGTTTGTTATCATTAAAACCATCGCCCAGCAAAATATTCAGGCCCTCCATCGTATTCGAAGCGAAGTAGTGCGCCAGCGTACCCGCGAAAGTTAACCAGATAAGAGGCTTGCTCGCCAAATATGGCATAGTAGTTGATCGACATGCGGATGTCCTTCGTAAGGCTTTGCCGCAATTGCTTGAGGATACTGCTGGATGGTTTACAACAAGATCTTGTGACGCTGGATGGGCGCGTTTACGTGTGCAGTCGTCCCCAATCCTGACGTAGTAAAGTGCTTGCAAAACGGGAGGAGTCCATATACGGACTCACCTTTTACCGGCCTGTACAAAAATAGGCTATCAGCCCCCGCAATGAAGTCTCAACCCTTGTTGGACGCTTGAACAAGCTCGGCGTTAGAGATAATTAAACAACGATAATCCTTTTACCTTTCCAAAGGCCTGTTGAGCAGCCTGCAAAGCTGTAGATTGCAGTTGAAACTTGCTGATTGCATCAGCATAATCAAGATCCTGAGTCTGAGAAAGCGTTGTCTTAGTGTCTAATATAAATTTATCATTTTGGGCTCCTTGATCATCCAAAGCGGTCAACCTCGTGCCGAGACTGGTTCTTGCCTCCAAAACACTATTTTTTGCGGCCCCAAGATCGGTTAAAACATTGCCAAGTTGACTTTGAAAGGTCTGTGCGTTAGCTCCTGTCTTGTTTTGACCGTTAGTAAAACCGGCATCCGTTAAAAATGTTCCTGAAGTATTATTAATTTGTATGCTGGAGGCAGTTCCGGTGCCTACTGAAACAAACTCGATTCTATTGCCATTGCTCCGCGCTTGAATAGCGCCGCTAAAGCCGCCTGCTCCAAGTTGCGTATTAATCTCGGTGACAACATTATCCACACTTGCAAACTTTTTTCCCGTCAAGTTTATTGGCGCCGTAACAGCTGGCGCAGTGGCAACTAAGTTAAATGTCGTTGTAGCCGCAGTATAATCCAACCCATATCGTAAAAACCTGCCGCCGGTAATTTCAGCGGGGGTGGCATTAAAATTGGCAGCCAACCCATCGGACAGCGCCTTTAAGGTATTAAAAATACTACGATTGCCATTCTGATCAGCAGCAGGACTGCTCGATGTTACATTTTCAAATACATTGATGCCTAAGTCGCCATCAGCAACCTGCCTTGTCGGACCAATTTGCAAAGTCCGCTGCTCTGGACCGCCTTGATAAACATAGTTGCCGGTTGTAGCGTTTTTTGCAAAAGGAGGGACGCTCGAAAGATCACCTGAAAAAATAAATTCACCATTGGCATTTTGGGTATTTGCTACACCGGCCAACTCTTGAATCAACTGATCCACTTCAGCCTTGATTGTCAGTCTATCACTGTTATTTAAAGCATCATTCATAGCGTTAATAGTCAGATCTTTGGCGCGATCCAATATGCCACCTGCAGTTGTCAGAGCAGACTCCTCAATATTCAATCGCCCTCGAGCAGTGTCAATATTGCTTTGATACTGATTTGTTTTTGCAATCGTTTTATCGAAATCCAATATTTTTACCGCTGCCGCCGGGTCGTCAGCAGGCACTGACACTTTAAGTCCGGTACTTAATTGCTGTTGCAGATTAGCCAGTTTGGTTTGCTGGTTGGCCATCGCGTTAACAGTAAGTTGTTGTGCCCAAGCTGTTGAAATCCTCATCGCTATCGCTCCTATTTAACTGCGCCTAACAAAGTATCAAATAAGGATCTGGCCACTGAGATTGATTGTGCAGATGCCTGATAAGCTTGTTGGAACTTTATTAGGTTAGCTGCTTCCTCATCCAAATTTACACCTGCCAAACTCTCTCTGGCCCCCTTTGCCTGATTTAATAACGTTTGCTGCGCAGAAGAACTAAGTCCGGCTGCCTGCGTCAAGGTTCCAACACCGGAAACAATTTGACCATAGGCATCATTAAATGAGGCGCTCCCTCCTAACATGCTCAACTTGTCCTTAAGATTTGCCAGCTGCAATGCGTTTCTATTATCACCGGGCATCGGACCATTGATAGTGACATAAACAGGATTACCCAATGCGTCTACAACCGGAACTCCCCCGGCAAGCTTTTGCACGGGCAAATTAGTCACGGGATCGACTTCAATATTAGTGGCTGCCGCGATTTTTTTCGGGTCAGTAATATTGACTCCAATCTTCTGGGCCGCACTGTAGGTCGGCCTGATCATAGATTCATCCCCGACTGATATGGTTTTGCCCCCATTTGTATCGACTTTTATATCAATGCCCGGCAAAGCAGTTATATTGGTATTTGCCGGTTGAGTAGTTGCAAACGACAAGGTAGAAATGCCCGCCACAGTGGTAGCCGTAAGATTAATCACCTGATTATCCCGGATTCTGGTCAGGGTGTAATCAACTCCGCCTCCGGCATTAACATACTTCAATTTATAATCGCTAAAATCCAGGTTTGCAGTTGCCGATGGATTGACATTTACATCCTGAAAACTAGCTGTAACCGTTGCATTGCCCGTATTAAGCGAACTTTGAATAACAGGAACTGCGGTACCTGAAAAGTTAAATAATGCCAATCCTGCCGTGCCGTTCAGATCAAAACCTTTTTCATGAACTGCGTTGACCTCCATTGCCAAGCCTGCGGTAACCTGACCCAGTTTTTGCTGCGCCGGATCCAATACTTCATCCCGAAATCTTAATGCTCCCCCCAACGAACCGCCGCTGATCTGATTGGTTATATCTATAGTGCCATTAGCTGTCTTAATCCCAACTTCCAGTTTACTGGGGTCAAATTGAGATTGAAGGGTAGTAAATGTTGCCGCCCCACCATTAAGCACCAGCGCCTGCCCGTTGCCTATAAAAACGCTGGAGGTACCATCTTTCTGAGGAACGACTGAGACATTGACTATTTCAGACAACTTTGAAAGCAAAGCGTCCTGTTTATCCAGCAAGTCATTGGGCTGCTTCAAGCCTTGTGCTTTGCCTACGTTTGCTGTGATTTGCACATTAAGATCGGCTATTGAAGCGGCTAAGGAATTAATATCGTTAATTTTGGCGCCAATATCATTATTATTCAGCGTGCGTATCTCTTCAAATTTGCCGCCTATCGTATTGAAGCTTTGTGTTAAAGCGTTCGCTTCAGACAACAATACCTGCCGGGAAGGGATCGATGAAGGATCAGACGACACGCTACTTAAGGCATTAAAAAAACGATTCAATACAGGAGCTATACCCGTACTGGAGTCGGCCGTTATATTATCAACGCTGGTAGCAAGTTGATGGTAACGATCCGCGTCTCCGAATGCTGAAGTACTGGAACTTAATTGCTTATTAACAAACTGGTCGTAACTGCGCGTGATATTAGTGACGTTGACGCCCTGGCCGACATATCCGTCACCGGTAAATTGTGCAGGCTTAGTACCCTGCTCCACCTGTTGACGGCTATAACCATCTGTATTTACATTGGAAATATTATTCTGCGTGGTTTCCAATGCACGCTGGGCAGCCATCAGGCCTGACAATGATGTTGCTAATAACCCACTCATGATAGCGTCCTGTTCTGAGAGTTGGATGCCGGACTAAATTTGCTCATTGATTCATCGCCATTATTACATCAGGCTCAAAGTCGGCCATCGTACTGCCTTGATAAATGCTCATTACCTTGTCGGCATATTTCGGATCGGTTGCATAACCCGCCCGTTGTAATTCGTGCATATATTGTTCCGCATTACCCACTTTCTTTAACGCATCGCCATAACGCGGATTACTTTTTATAAAATCCACATAATCCCTGAAGCTGTCCTCGAATGAATCGTAGGATCTAAATCCGGCATTAACTTTTTTAGCGATACCCTGATCAAATTCCAGTGTGGCAACCTGTGCCTGTTTACCTTGCCAGGCTTTATCGGCCTTAATATTAAACAAATTGAAACTGTTGCTGCCGTTGCTGTTTTTTATTACCGAGCGTCCCCATCCGGTTTCCAGAGCCGCTTGCGCCAAAAGGACTTTGGGCTCCACGCCCAATTCCCTGGCGGCCTGTTCGGCATAAGGGTGCAACCGCCTGACAAACTCATCTGCAGACTGTATCGGCAGCCCGTGCCCCGACTTTAATCCGTTCATAGCCTGATCGCTATTGAACGGGATTTCAGTTATCCCATCAAGTGGGCTTCTCGGCAACCGCTCCATGCGTTGCTCTACCTCCTGCATCCTTGCAGTCGTATCCTGAGTATAAGGGGTGACCCGAACCTGGCCATCTGTAAAGCTGCCGGCAAGACTGTCACTTTTGCCGCTTATCGGCCGGTTAATCGCATGAGCATGTATCTGCTCAGCCCCGCTTCGCGATACCCCCCCCGATCTGTTCAGATAATCTTCAATATCCTGTTTCTCATTTTTAGGCTTTTTATCAGAACTCAGTTGCTTGACGATTAAATCAGCCAAGCCGACACCAGGAGAACCTGACAAGTGCACGGCTAACTGCTGATCATACATGTCGTTATAAAACTTGCTTTGATCGTTATCCATAGCGCCATCCGCCAGTTTTGCCTGACGCATACTTTTAAGCACGTTATTCAGAAAAATTGATTCAAATTGCTTGGCAACTTCTTTCAATGCTTCCGGCGACTCTTTTTTGGCTTGGGTTTTTAATTTAGCCAAGCCGTTAAAGTCGGTATAAACATAGGCATTTTGTGCACCGTTTAACATAACAACCTCCGCCTAAACACTGCGCTTAAGAACCGCAAGCTTAAATAACCATTAATTCGGCATGTAAGGAACCGGCCGATTTCAGCGCTTCAAGAATAGCCACTAAATCACTGGGCGCAGCGCCTACATTGTTGACCGCCTTAACAATTTCATCCAGAGAAACGCCGGGATTAAACACAAACATATGATTCTTTTCCTCCTCAATCTTTAGATTGGACTGTGGCGTGACCGTTGTTTGACCGTTGGAAAATGCGTTTGGTTGACTTACCTGAGGGTTTTCACTGATGGTGACGGTCAAGCTGCCATGAGACACCGCCGCAGGCTGCACCCTGACCTTGCCGTTAATAACGACAGTCCCGGTCCGGGAGTTAATAATCACCCGCGCCGGGGCATCGTCCGGCGTAACCATCATATTTTCGACCACTGACGCAAATGTCACTTTTTGATTGGGATCGACCGGCGCATTAACCCTGACAGAAGTTGCGTCAACCGCCTTCGCCGTATTGGATCCCAATACCTTGTTAATAGACTCCGCCACGCGATTGGCCGTCGTAAAATCAGGGCTGTGCAGATTAAAAACCAATGCATCGCCGTCAGCAAAAGACGTGTTAACAACGCGCTCGACGATTGCGCCGTTAGGAATACGGCCCACACTGGGATTGTTGACGGTAATGTTTGAACCATCCTGGCCTGACGCGCTCACACCGCTCACAATCAGACTGCCCTGCGCGAGGGCGTAAACCTGTCCGTCAGCTCCTTTCAGCGGACTCATTAATAGCGCACCGCCCCGTAAATTTTTTGCATCGCCAATAGACGATACAGTGACGTCAATCGTTTGGCCCGGCTTGGCAAATGCAGGCAGTTCCGCCTGAACAGCAACAGCCGCAATGTTTTTTGCTTTAGGATCAATACCGGGAGGCAAGGTAATGCCCAGGCGCGTCAACATACTGCGTAAACTTTGTCCGGTAAATAGCGTTTTATCACCGTTACCATAATTAAGTCCTACTACCAAGCCGTAACCCACCAGCTGATTACTGCGTACACCGTCAATGGAAGCAATATCCTTGATACGTTCCGCATAAACCAGCCCGCTATGTGTAATCCCCAGTAAGAGTAAAAAAATAAGGCGCTTATGTAGTGTGTTCATGTCAAAATCCTTATCCTAGAATGGAAACCATGCGCTTTGCAGAATCCTTGCCAGCCAGCCCATTTTACTGGCATCGGCCATAGCGCCATCGCCTACGTACATGATAGTTACATCGGCCACTTTGTCCGATGTAATAATATTGGATGAACTTAAATCTACCGGCTTGATGATGCCGGATAATCTGATGAATTCATCACCCTGATTTAGAGTCACTCTTTTCTCGCCCCGCACGCTTAAATTGCCGTTTGGCAACACATCGACCACCGTAACGGAAATATCGCCGGTTAAACTATTGCTTTGATCGGCGGCACCCGTCCCTGTAAATTCTTTTGTCGATGACAATGAGGTCGTAGTACTCTGTCCCGTCAAAGCAGACGCCGCGAAGCCAAATATCGACGGTGCCGAAGCCGACATCTGGTTATCTTTTTTAGTTTTAAGATCGTCCGCCTTTTTCGCCTGGGTTTTCTCCAGAAGAGTAATGGTCACAATATCACCGACCCTTTTCGCCGTTTGGTCTTCAAACAACCGCGTATCGTAACCGGACTGATAGATTGATCCATTGCTTTGTGCCGGCGGCCTTAGATCGGCCGGCGCAACCGGAGCAAAGGCCGGATCTCTTTGTGGGATGGGTGTACAAGCCTCTAGCAGTGGCAGCATGGCGGCAACGACGCATAAGGTAAAGTTAGTTTTTTTAGTCATCATGGCCATCGCCCTCAACTTATAATTGTTGTGTCACAAAGGACAACATCTGATCGGCTGTTGAAATCGCTTTGGAGTTCATCTCATAAGCCCGTTGAGCTTCAATCATATTAACCAACTCCTCAACGACATTGACATTGGAGGTTTCCAATGAGCCTTGATTCAAAGTCCCATACTCCCCTATACCCGGCGTTCCCACTACAGGCCCACCGCTAGCGGCAGAGTCCCGGTAAAGGTTGTCACCAACCGCCTGTAACCCGGTAGGATTGATAAAATTAGCGGTCTGAATTTGCCCCAACACGGTCGGCGCGGTAGTACCCGGTATCGTAGCGGATACCGTTCCGTCAGTGCCGATCGTTACACTCAGCGCATCGGCCGGCACAGTGATCGCCGGATTCAGCGTTAACCCGCCTGATGTGACCAGCTGCCCCGTTGAATCTAATTTTAAAGAGCCATCACGGGTATAATTCGTCTCACCATTAGGCATTAAAACTTGCAGGAAGCCCCGGCCATTAATTGCCACATCCAGTGCATTACCTGTCTGCTGGACATTGCCCTGACTATGAACTTTTTCGGTTGCAACCGTTTTGACCCCGGTTCCCAACTGTGTCCCCGTTGGAGCTTGTGTATTTTGCGTGGTATCTCCACCGACTTGGCGAATATTCTGATACATCAGATCGTCAAACATTGCCCGGTCTTTCTTAAAACCGATGGTGTTTACGTTCGCCAAGTTATTGGATATAACCGCCATTCTTGTTTGCTGGGCATCCAGACCGGTTTTAGCTACCCATAATGAGCGTTCTGTCATGATAATCTCCTCAGTGCCAATTTATTGTCTCACTTAAATTCAAAGCATGGTTTGTGCCATCTTTCTTTATCATCACCCAGTCCGAACTCAACTTAAAAAAAAGCCGAGCTAAGCCCGGCTTTTTTCAAAACAAATCCGCCTCATACACCCTACCCCATTTGCATCAATTTGGCGCTCATTGCAGAGTTTTCATTTACACTCTTCATCACCTTGGTTTGCAGCTCAAAGTTTTTTGACAGCTCCAGCATTTCCGTCATAGCGACAAATGCATTAACATTACTGCCTTCCAAAGTACCCGTACTCAAACTGACACTGGCATCAGCCGGCAACAGCTTGCCGTTTTTAGCATGGAACAAACCGTCACCCTCTTTTTCCAAATCCTTCATGTCAGGATTAACCAGTTTGATCCGGTCAACCTGCACCATAGTTGTCGCATTACCGGAACCCATTGGAATAATGCTGATAGTACCGTCAGTGCCTATGGTCACTTTTTCCGCCGGCGGAACGGTGATTGGCCCATTCTGTCCCAGCACCGTCAAACCCGCTCCGTTTTTCAATATGCCTTCTGGAGTAATACGCAAATCGCCTGCACGAGTATAAGCTTCTTTACTGTCATAATCCCCCCCCTGAGCGGCAATCCATCCCTTACCATTGATAGCCACATCCAGATCACGCCCCGTCGTCTGCATGGCGCCAGGGGAAAAATCGGTTCCCGGTTTTTCTACCATTGCGTAAACCCGGGTAGGATAGCCCGCACCCGTCATAGGCCTGCTTTGGAACCATTCCAAATCAGTCTTGAATCCGGTTGTCTGCATATTCGCCAAATTATTGGCGTTTGAGTTTTGCGCCTGTAACGACTGCTTGGCGCCACTCATTGCGATATATAAACTACGGTCCATAACAGCTCCCCCTTTACCTTAAAACCAGAACCTTAGAACAAAACAAAATAAAAGCAAACATCGTTCCAATAACGTCAAACTCTATTATATAAACTACGCACGCAGGATAGTTTCTACCAAGGTTTTTTCGGTGGTAATGGTTTGAGAACTGGCCTGATAAGCCTGC
>JALNYY010000038.1 GCA_023229605.1 Methylobacter sp. | reverse complement strand
CAACCGACAAAATCCGAAAAGATATTTTCTTATATAAAGTAGGCCTTCCGACTACCACCGGGCTTGTCCAACAACCGGTTCAGATTGTGGCTCGCTATCGCTCACACAATCTAACCTTATTCGTTAGGCCATATATCACAAGCCGCCCCAAATACGAAGGATTGGAAGCATTTCGGGTGAAAGAGCCCTAATTTGGTGTTGCCAACTGCCGTACTTCACATTGAAAGATTCTAAATTAACGCGACCGGTATTTGCCTCAGCAATGTTTCGCTGTATGTCCTGCGAAACTTCGAGCACTTTTGTTCCGGCAGATTTATGGCCGAGGAAGAAAAGGTCAGAGGCGATGGTGGAAAACTCTGGTGTTTCTTTACGTCGCGGGAAAACCATTTTTGTATCTTCCCAGATAAAATCGATTTCTAGGATAAGTTTCTTGGCTTGAAGCCGCAAATCGGCAAATCGCTGGTATCGAGCTACGATGATGCCGGCATAGAGTCCGCTAATGATCCCGATGGGGATGCTAAGTAAGAGGCTAAGTATGGTTTCGTTTGTCATAGTTATCGAATTGGATGGTCAAAGGCCTAACGTTAAGTAGACACCTTTTTAGGTGTATATTGAATTCCAATTCCCGGTGTATAACGCACCCATGGAAATCCGTTAGACAAGATACTATAGATACTCAATTATCGATAGCAACCTTTTTAAGCATCCCCAAAATACACCTTCAAAGCTTCTATTCATGTTTAACCGAGTTATCCTAATCAGGAATATTCATAACCCCTTCCGCCACCATCACCGCCGCGCCACCGACCCGGATGGTCAAAGTGTCGCTACCTTTATTATCCATTTCCAGATTCAGCACGCTGCGGCGGTTGCGTTCATCGCCGCGATCCACGGCAAAGGTGTAGGTGCCTTTTTGCATGAATTCAAATGAACTCAGATACGAAGCAAACGCAGGCATCGCGCTACCGACCGGCGGGTCTTCGTGCATGCCGATTCTTGGCCCAAGCAAACGGGCGTTAAAATCCGCATCCGCAAACGGCGTCTTCGGGGCGAACAGCAGGATTTCCTGGGCGGCGGTTTGCGGGGCGCTCGATGAACTCCAGGCCGCGTAATTGAATTTTGCGGCTCTTACGCTTTCGTAACGCCAAACCGGAACGATCAGATAAGGAACGCCGCAAGACACCAAACGAGTGGCATATTTTTTATGGTCGAGTTCCGATTGCTGTATGGATAGGAAACTCGCCAACTCCTCATCGCTGGGGGTAAAGCGGTCGATGATGGAACTCACTTTGCGGGTGAACTGCACAAAACTGGGTGACCCGTTTTCAGCGGTAATATTGACGTTGACCGGGCCGGTGTTTTGCTCGAAAACCATCGGCGTAATCGCATCGGTTAACTGAATGTCTCCGCAATGCGCCAATACGAAAGCGGTTGCGATTATCGGGTGCCCGGCAAAATCGATTTCGCTGAGCGGCGAAAATATCCGCATCACGCGGCCGGTGGTTTGTTTATCGGGATGAAATACAAACACCGTTTCCGATAGGTTCAATTCCCTGGCTACCAACTGCATTTGCTGTTGGCTTAAGCCTTCGGCATTCGGGAATACGGCTATTTGCGCGCCGCTGAAAATCTGTTTGGTAAATACATCGGCGATGTAATAGTTGTATTTCATAACGCTGGCTCTCCGTCATGCGACAATGATGAAAGGTCGACTTGCACCCTGAGATTTTCAATGCGAATAGCATAAACGGGGATTTTCACGGTTTCATCTTCCAGGCAAACGCCGGTTTGCAGGTTAAAGTGTTGTTTGTATAGAGGCGATGCGACGACCGGCTGGCCGCCGATGTCGCCGATCAAACCGCGCGACAGCACGTTGGCGTTGCCGAACGGGTCGTAATTGCCGACCGCATAAACCTTTGCGTCCGGTTCCGGCATCCAGAAAATCGCCACCTGCTCCCCATCAAGCAATGCGCAAACCCCGGAGTCCGGCTGCAAATCATCGACATTGCAAACATTTATCCACTTAGCCATTACGCGATCTCCATCAGTTTAAAATGTTTCCGCTCGTTGTCGCTGGCGGGCCGGATCTGGCCGCGCTCTTCAATAAAGACCACGTTGTCATCGGGCCGGTCGCTGTTGACGAAATGCCTGAAGCGTTTGAGCTTGGCTTCATCTTCAATCGCGGTCTTCCACTCGCATTGATAGGTGTCGATCACATACTGCATTTGCTGCTCCAGCTGATCGCACAAGCCCAGTTTGTCTTCAATCACTACCGATTTCAGGTAATCCAAGCCGCCTTCCATGTTTTCCATCCATACCGAGGTGCGTTGCAGACGGTCTGCGGTGCGCACATAAAAACTCAAGAAACGGTCGATGTATTTAATCAGGGTTTCCTTGTCCAAACCGGTGGCGAATAAATCCGCATGGCGCGGTTTCATGCCGCCGTTGCCGCAGACATACAGGTTCCAGCCGTTTTCGGTCGCGATAATGCCGACGTCCTTGCCCTGCGCTTCGGCGCATTCCCGGGTGCAGCCGGACACCGCGAATTTGATTTTATGCGGCGAGCGCAGGCCCTTGTAGCGGTTTTCCAGCTCTATCGCCAAGCCCACGCTGTCGTCGACGCCATAACGGCACCAGGTGCTGCCGACGCAGGATTTAACCGTGCGCAGCGATTTGCCGTAAGCGTGGCCCGATTCAAAACCGGCGTCGATCAATTCTTTCCAGATGTGCGGCAATTGATCGACCCGCGCACCGAACATATCGACGCGCTGGCCGCCGGTAATCTTGGTGTAGAGCTTATATTTTTTGCCGACCTGCCCCAACGCAATCAGCATGTCGGGGCTGATTTCGCCGCCGGTGATGCGCGGCACGACCGAATAAGTGCCGTCTTTTTGCATATTGGCTAAAAAGGTATCGTTGGTGTCCTGTAGGCCCAAATGGGATTTTTCCAATATATGCTCATTCCACTGTGAGGCCAGGATATTGCCGACGGTCGGTTTGCAGATTTCGCAGCCTTGGCCTTTGCCATGTTTGTGCAGCAAGTCGGCAAAGGTTTTGATTTCCTCAACCCGAATCAAGTTGTGAAGATCCTGCCGGGTATAAGCAAAATGCTCGCAAATATCGGTGTTAACTTCAAAGCCCTGTTTCGACAGTTCCGAATCCAATACCGATTTAAGCAACGCCGAACAGCCGCCGCAACCGGTTGCGGCTTTGGTTTCGGCTTTTAGAGCGCCCATCGTCATGCAGCCGCCTTCAATCGCCGAGCAAATCGTGCCTTTGGTCACGTCGTAACAGGAACAAATTTGCGCCGAAGCGGGTAACGCATCCGGGCCCAAGCCGACCGACTCGTCGGAGCGGTGCGGCAGAATCAACGCGTCGGGATTCTCAGGCAGTTCTATACCGTTCAAACAATATTGCAGTAAGGTGCTGTAGCCCGACGCATCCCCGACCAGCACCGCGCCGAGCAATTGTTTTTTGTCCCGGCTGACCACCAGCCGTTTATAAACTTCGTGATCGCCGTTTTGGTAGGTGTACACCATCGCGCCCTGGGTTTTGGCATGGGCGTCGCCGATGCTGGCGACATCGACGCCCATCAGCTTGAGCTTGGTGCTCATGTCCGCGCCGGTAAAGCCGGCGTCATTGCCCGCCAAATCGGCCACGACGGTGCGCGCCATCGTATAGCCCGGCGCGACCAAGCCGTAAATCATGCCGTTCCACAACGCGCATTCGCCGATTGCATAAATGCTTTCATCGGACGTGCGGCATTGGTTGTCGATCACGATGCCGCCGCGCTGACCGACTTCCAGTCCGCAAGCCCTGGCAAGCTCGTCGCGCGGACGGATGCCTGCCGAAAACAGCACGATGTCGGTTTCCAGCTCTTCGCCGTCGGCAAAACACATTTTGTTGATGCATTGCTCGCCGTCGGTAATGATGCTGGTGTTCTTGCCGGTATGCACGATGACGCCCAGATTCTCGATCTTATGCCGCAACATCGCGCCGCCCGCGTCATCGAGCTGCACCGCCATCAAGCGCGGCGCGAATTCGACCACATGGGTTTCCAAGCCTAAGTCCATTAATGCTTTGGCCGCTTCAAGGCCCAACAAGCCGCCGCCGACCACGGTGCCGACCTTGCCGGTTTTGGCAGCGGCGGCAATGGCTTCGAGATCTTCAATCGTGCGGTAAACCAGGCATTGCGCGCGGTCATGTCCGGGAACGGGCGGCACGAACGGATAAGAACCTGTCGCCAGCACCAGCTTGTCGTAGACTATGGTCAGGCCTTTTGCCGAGGTGACGGTTTTGTCGGCTCTATTAATAGTGGCGGCTTTATCGCCGAGGTGAAGGGTAATTCCGTGCTGTTCGAAAAAGCCGTCTTCGACTAAAGACAACTCCTGTACCGTGGTGCCGGTGAAAAACGCCGATAGATGCACCCGGTCATAAGCCGCTCTGGGCTCTTCGCAAAAAGTAATTATTTGATACTGATCTTTAATGGGGCTTGCGACCAGGCTAGCCAAAAAATGCTGTCCGACCATGCCATTACCAATAACGACCAATGTTTGTTTTACGCTCATATACAACCTCAGTAACGATGTTATGTTTTGAGGTTATAGAGCAACGCCCGTGCCATAATGAACAAACCAATTGTTTTAACGGCTTATTGACTCATTAAGCTGAAATTCAAACGCATCAACGAGCCAAGCTGGTGCGTACAAACAAATGACGCCCGTTATATGGGCAATATTCATCGTTATCGGCAAATTCAGCGTCGTGCCGACCCTGTCTGCATTATCCGGCGCCCGCGTAAAAATCAATGCAGGGATTCAGCTGTTGGTGTGGCTATAAGCGATTAATACTAAAAAGCCGGCTCGTGAACATATGCTTGATCTTGATGCGCTTCACCGCGTTCAGCACATCCTACGCAGTTAATTTAATTAACCTTAGTACCTGGCGTAGTTTGTGCTAATTATTCAAGCATGAACGCCTCAAATATATTGCTTATTGAAGATGAAACCGCCAATCAGTTATTGGAAAAAATACTGGTTACCAAAGGCTATGCGGTCACACGCACCGCAACGCCCGGAGCGGACATTCAATCCTTAACGATGGTCAACAAGCCCGACATTGTTATTTTCAATATTGACAGTCCCAAAAAATATTTCCACCTTATCCGGAATCAGGCTCTGCCCATCGTTATTTTTGCGGCTGACGATACGTCCGACACCATCAATCAAATCGTTAAGGCCGGAGTCGGCGCTTATGTGGTCAACGGCCTGGAACCCAACCGCATTAGCAGCATCATCAATATCGCCGTGGCGAGATTCAAGGAGCAGCAACGGATTAAAAATGAACTGGAAAAAACAAAATCCAGGCTCGAAGACAGAAAACTGGTGGACCGGGCGAAAGGTATTTTGATCAAAACCCGTGGCTTTACCGAAGACGATGCTTACCACACCCTGAGGAAACTGGCGATGGACCGCAATATTGCAATCGGGGAAATGGCGAAAAACGTTATCGCCATGGCTGAACTGCTTAAATAACCCGCGCAAAGACACCGCCGCAGGCGTCTTTTGCGAGCAACCGATAGAACGCGGATAACACTGATTAATCAGTGTCATCCGCGTTCTATTTTCCTGCTTGCCGAGTAGTCACGATCGTTTTTTTAACCAGTCTTTAACAACAGGCCAGCCGCGTGTCAGCCATTGTTCTTTTGCAAAAGCCGCCGCCGGTTTAATCTGCCGGCCAAGCGCCTGGGCATACGACCAGAACCGGTCCGCAATTGACGCGTCAGTACTGTCCCGCATCTGTAAATAACGCGAACCTAAGCCGTCAATAAATACGGGTTTAAACAGCCACATTTCCAGAATGGACGTTACCCACATAAACATGAACGAAACGCCCATGCCCATGCCGGCAAGAATCACCAGCCATGCAAACATCGGGTGAATCTTGGTCAACCACCACGACAATATATCGGCAACGAGAAACACATAGGGCATGCCGATAGCGATACACTTATATTGCGTTGTCGTCGTCTCCGCAAAACTGAAAATAAGCCCAACGAACATGAAGATGAAGCTGATACCGAACATATGTACATGTGAAACCCGTGTCAACGACGCGAATGTAGCGCCCGTATCCTCTGAGGTTAAGGCTTTTAAAGCCTCGAACTTGGTAAAATCCGGCAAGCCGGATGCTTCCTTGTTATGGCACATCACGCAACGGCTTTCGATTATTTTATCGATGCCGTCATCCTTATACTCATCGCTATCCGCGCCATCCCTGACCCATTCCATGATCTTAAAACGCTCCTGTTCCGGCGCGTTATCCTTCATCGATCCATTAAGTTTCTGTTCCAAAACCGTGCCTGACCGGTTGCCGTAATAACTGTAAACAATATCATCGACGGACAAGCCGAATTTGCCGTCCGCCATGCCGTGGGTAAACAATATCTGGATTAATGCGAAAAGATAGCCGATGCCGACCGTACACAGGTAACCGGTAAACAACACCTTGATAGGGGCGTCGTGATCTTTTAGATAAGTGTATTTTGTTGTCATATATCGATTGTAAGGTTGATGTTGAATTACAGGTCCAATCTGGACCCATGAGTTCATGCCTAATGCAAAAGCATACTTTACCTTGATTACGTTATTATTGCCGCCCCATTAAATCGTTTTCTTCTTATCGCGATTATTCAACAGCATTCCCTCGGCTTTACTGCCCAGGTAAACATAAATGCCCAGCGACACCAGCAGCAACGCCACGGCGATAATGATCCAGACTGCTTCAATAATGTGTTCGCCATCGCCCTTTAACGCGAACTTAAAGATCATCAGCAACGACTCGATGGATACGGCGATAATAATCACTGCAATAAAACGGGTAATCGTGCGCCGGGTTGAACTGTGCCTGAGCACATCCTTGTATAACAGCACCTCTTCTTCCAGCGTAGTCTTGCCCAAATCGAAAATCGCCAGGCTCAAGGTCAGGTAAATAACCACGCCCAGCGGCATCTCCTCCAGCCGTTTTTCCGGGCTCATCATTGAATAGATCACGTCAAAACACTCAACCCCGGCGGCGTATAGCAACAACAGCGCAACACTAAACAAACCCAGCACAATCAACGTATACATGGCTTTAAAATAGGGTTCAAAATGAATGCGTCTGCTGTCGCCGGTTAATATTGACAGCATAAAGCCAAGATCGACATCCAGCACAACGACGCCTTTTATTGCACCGTCGTCATTGTTTATTTTCATACTGGCGGACAGGCATAACTCGCGCCTGACGCTGGACAAATAAGGCTCGGTTACCGCTACGCCATCAGCCTTCATCGCCGCCGAATAATAAGGCCGGTTGCTGCGGTCCGCTCCCATGCCGATTTTAGGATGATGCTTGAAATGACTGCCCGGCACATTCATGCAGATTTGCCTGCCTTTTGCATCAAGCAGGTAAAGAAGGCTTACAAACGGATAATAAACACACAGTGAATTGAGCAGCTCGGTGAGTTCGCCATGCGTTTTCTCAAACATTTTTTCATCGGCAAAACAGCTCAAAATAGAAGACAGCAGGTTGTGAATGGCCGCACGATGCTCCTCGTATTTCTCAATAACATTAATGTGGCTCATTTTAGACATGTTCTGGACCCTGAGAGTTCAGGTTAACTATCCATATATTCCAGCAGGTTTTATGCCAGAAAGGGCCGCGTTCGCCAGTTCCCAAGCTCAAGCTTGGGAATTCGGTTTGGAAGCTCCAGCTTCCCATTTTGCGAAGCCGGAGCTTCACCTCAAGCGGCTCCCAATCTGAAGATGGGAGCCTGCTCAATAACCAAAACGCGCCACAGGCAATTCAAAAGAGCCAAGTTGGTGCAAACGCCGCAAAACCGCACAAAATTGTAGCACTACATTCGCCAACCCAAGCAGCCAAGTTACACCTGCTGCGAGCTAAAACCGTTTAAATTGGGCAAATAAAATCCATCCCCTCACATCTGCCGATTCTGGCACATCGATTGCTTAAAATAGGGGAGTGTGGAAAAAATACGGATTCAATGGCGAACTCCTTAAATAAATCATCTCGATATGAATCAAGAAAAAAAACTATTCCCTTATTTCCAGCCTATCGTCGGCGCTGCCAGCGGCACTATCATCGGCTATGAGGCATTAGCCCGGCAACACGATGCAAATGGCCGGGTTATTTCGGCAGGCGCATTATTTTCTTCTCGCGATATTGCAGCCGATCAACTGATAGCATGGGATCGCATGGTTCGTCGGCTAGCGCTGGAGCGATTCAGTCAATCAAATTACAACGGTTATTTAACCATCAATATCTCAGCGGCCTGGATCGACAAGATCGCCGACCTTAATGCGCTGCCTACCCTGCAGATGCTGGACGAGTTTAATATTGACAGAAGCCGCATTATTATTGAAATAACCGAATCGAAAGGCGACCTGGACAAGCTCGTTGAAATTGCCGCAGTGTATCGCAGGCACGGCATGAAAATAGCGATTGATGACTTTGGCGCGGGCTTTTCCCAGCTGGAAAGGGTCATGGCTATACAACCCGACATCATCAAACTGGATATGCAGCTGTTCCAGAATGCCACCCGAGGCGGCATTGCCAGCGATATAGTGCATTTGATATCCCGTCTGGCGAAACGCACCGGCTGCCGCATCGTTTGCGAGGGCGTGGAAACCGACGAGGACTTCCATTTCGGTTTGAACTGCGGCGCCCAATATATGCAAGGTTATCTGTTTTCGCCCGCCACAGCGGAGTTTAAAGAACCCAGGCATTATGAACAGCAAATCAGCTCGCTAAGAAAGACTTTCCTGAAAAAAACCTTAGCCAAAGAAGAACACAAAATACAATTTATCTCCAATATCAAGGGCTTGATCGATCTACTGAAAAAAGCCCTCGAAAGCGACTTCAACCTGAATAAATTATCGGCGCATCCGTTTGAACAAAGCGGCGTGTTACGGTTTTATTTATGCAATAACGATGGCGATCAAATCTCATCCAATTTTAATTTTGCCGACAGCAAATGGTTCGAGGATACTACGCAACTCGGCTTTAACTGGGCATGGCGTCCTTATTTTTACCAATTGCTGGCGCTCGAGTCGGCAAAGGACAGCTATCGCATTGTAACGTCGGAGCGTTACCGGGACTTTAATACCGATATGCTTTGCAAAACCTTGTCGCTGAGGCTGGACGACGAGCGTATTTTATTAATCGACATCGCTGCCGAGTGGCTATGAGTTCAGGCATGCAACTTGATTCAAATGCCTATTGACTTAACGCCGCGAAGACACGAAGAAAAAATATAAAGCTTCGCGCCCTTCGTATCTCCGTGGTGTATTTACGCCACTTGCCCAGCGCCAAAACGTAATCGGTACAGTCACGTCCGGACTTGATAGCACACTGCCCGAGCCCATTAACGCCCAACAGTCGCCAACATAGAAAAGGAAAATACATCATGCCAAATGATATGAATAATTCGAATCGGTTAACGATTAAAATGCGCTTTATGGTTATTGTGGCCTCATTAATCATCGGCTTTGCGCTGTTCGGTTTTGCCACATTCAAGGCCATGAAGGCGCTTAATGTCAACGGCCCCATTTATCAGCGCATTGTCCAGGGCAAGGATATTATTGCCGATGTACTTCCTCCGCCTGAGTACATCATCGAATCCTATCTGGTGGCGCTGCAATTGGCTCAAACCACCGAGCCGGCTGAAATCAGCACCTTAGCAACGCGCTTTCAAGCGCTAAAAACAGAATACGAGTCCCGTCATAGTTATTGGTTGAATCAATCGTTGGGACAGGAACTCCATGTTTCTTTACTTGAACGCTCTTACCGGGCCGCGCAAATTTTTTACAATGAAGCCGAGCAGCGGTTTCTGCCGAGCATCCACTCAGGCGACCGCGACAGTTCACAAGCCAGTCTCCTGAAAATGCGCCGCGCTTATGAACAGCATCGTGCCGCTATTGATGAAGTAACCAGGCTTGCAACAGCCCGCAACATAGAAGATGAAGCACAGGCGCAGAGTACAATACACTGGTACGAAATCGTCCTGGCCGGTATTTTCATAAGCAGCGTTGCGATAGCTGTAATACTGACGACACTGGTCAGCCGCGGCATTTTGCGCTCGCTCAAAAGCGTCCAGCAGGTAGCGGGAGCCATCGCCGATGGCGACCTGCACTCCAACATTGACATTCATCAAAAAGATGAAATCGGGGATTTATTGCGCTCTATGAAAGCCATGCAGCAACAGCTGCTGGAGCGCATAACGGCGGAACGCAAAGCGGCTGACGAAACCCTGCGCGTCAAGATTGCCTTGGACAATGTCAGAACCGGTGTAATGATTGCCGATAATGACCGCAACATCATTTACAGCAATAAATCGATGTTCAATATTCTCAGTAAATCAAAAGCGGAAATTAGCCGGCAATTGTCAAAATTCTCTATCGATAATCTGGTCGGCGCCAACATGGATGATTTTCACGAGAACCCTTCGCATCAGGCAAAAATGCTCAGTTCCTTAACCGGCATCTATGAAGCCTCCATGATCGTGGGAGGCCGTTCGATGGCAGTGGTCGCCAACCCGGTCATTAACGAGCAAGGTCAGCGATTGGGTACGGTGGCCGAATGGTACGACCGCACCGACGAGATCATAGCAGAGAATGAAGTCGCCGCGATTGTCGAAGCCGCGGCGATGGGCGACTTCAGTATGCGTTTCGACCTGGAAGGCAAGGAAGGCTTTTTGCGTCAACTGGGAGGAGACATCAACCGGCTTATGCAAACCAGCGAAACCAGCCTCAATGAAGTGGCGCGCGTACTCGACGCTTTGTCCCGCGGCGATCTGACCGAAACCATCACTAATGACTATTCCGGCACTTTCGGGCAACTCAAGGATGACTCCAATACCACCGTGGAAAAACTGCAAAACATCATCAATAAAATCAAAGACGCCACCGACAGCATTAACACGGGGGCCAAAGAAATTGCTTCGGGCAACAATGATCTGTCGCATCGCACCGAAGAACAGGCCGCCAGTCTGGAACAAACCGCCGCGAGCATGGAGGAGCTTACTTCCACCGTACAGCATAATGCCAAGAATGCCAAACAAGCCAACCAGCTTGCCATTGGCGCAGCCGAAATAGCAGGCCAAGGCGGCATTGTGGTCGGACAGGTCGTAACAACGATGGATATGATCAACGAATCGGCGCGCAAGGTGGTGGAGATTATCTCCGTAATAGACGGCATCGCATTCCAGACCAACATTCTGGCCCTGAACGCCGCAGTCGAAGCGGCCCGTGCGGGTGAACAAGGCCGGGGTTTTGCGGTCGTGGCTGCCGAAGTGCGCAATCTCGCCCAACGCGCCGCAGCCGCCGCAGGGGAAATCAAAAACCTGATCGGCGATTCGGTGGAAAAAGTTGAAGACGGCACCAAACTGGTCGCCCAGGCCGGCAAAACTATGGAGGAAATCGTTACCGCCATCCATGGCGTGACAGCCATCATGTCCGAGATCAGAGCGGCCTCGATAGAACAAACCTCCGGCATCGAGCAAGTCAATAAAGCCATCGGCCAGATGGATGACGTGACCCAACAAAACGCCGCGCTGGTAGAACAGGCCGCCGCCGCTGCCGAATCGCTGGAAGAACAGGCGCGACACCTGGCAATCACCGTCTCTGGATTTAAAATGGATAACGGTTCATCATATACCGCAACCCGGCACATAGCGGCTGTTAGCGGCGACTGGGAAGAATTTTAACCGACCGGATAAAGTCATGGACATTACCATCACCACACCTGCCCTGTTATTTCCAGCCATTTCGGTTTTATTTTTGGCCTATTCCAATCGCTTTCTGGCGATTGCGAACCGGATCAGGGAACAGCATAACCTGTTAAACAAAACCAAAAGCCTGGTCGCCAAAAAACAAATCGACAGCTTGAGGCTCCGCATCCGCTTTATTGTGGCTATGCAGTTGTTCGCAGTCATCGGCATTATCTGCTGCATACTCGCGATGGGGCTTATTTTTTACGGATTGCAATATTCCGGCAACATTACTTTCGGGTTCAGCATGGCGTTTATCGTCTTATCGTTGCTGGCATCGGTCAGCGAGTTACTGCTTTCAACCAAAGCGCTCAATATCGAACTTGAAGACATGGAAGAGATGTAACTGCCGGCTAAAACAAAAACGTAACCACCGCTTTCAAATGCCCGTTATCGATGACGGGCATCGCAAGCATTGAATGCAAACGCCCTTCTGCAACCGCCATTTTTGAGTTGTTCCTGATAACCGGAACGCCGGTCAACCACACTCTGCCCAATGTGCCCTCGCCTTTGCGGACCGGGACGGTTTCAAATATTTCCGCCAGCTCATCATTTTGTTTGCTGTAACCTGACTGGCACACCAACCGTTGACCGCTTTGATCCGGCACCCATATCTGTATACGTTCGGCAATCGGCGTAGCCTTGGCCGACAGGAAGGTCATGATATAAACCTGATCGGCGACAACCGAAACCGGGATACCCAGCGCCGTCGTTATCCCTGCTTTTCCGGCATCCGCACTCCTAACAAAAGCGGGCGACAGCCCCAGATCCTCAATAAGCACCGGCATGCCTGTCTCCCATACCTGCCCTGGCAAACCGGAACCCTTGCCGAGGCTCATTTTCCTGGATATGCCCTCAAAATCATCCAGCGTACCGTAATATCCGTCGACAACCGTCAGTTCAGTGTTTTTCTCCAGACTGTTACTCCATACTTCGATAGCCCCGGCATGATGCTGATCGTCGCCGCATAAAAAAACCACCACAGCCATTATAAATTCGCCTGAAAAAACAGGTATCGCGATACCGCAGGTTAAACCGGCTTTTTTAGCCGATTTTGTCCGTTTGAAATAAGAGTGATCGAATTCCGCTAATACCACAGGATGACCTGCGGCCCATGCTTTGCCGGGCAAACCTTCATCATAAGCGAAAGATTCCTTCTCGCTGGCGACTCGGAATTCGCTCAAAGGGCCGTACAGTCCTGCACCAAACTCCAATCGGGCGCAGTCTTTTGCGGGAACCCAAATTTCCGTTACCTTAATAAATGTTTTCATAGCCGGCCGGTTGCCCGCGGATCATGAATAGCTGTCGCTGCAATAATATCGAGATAACGCGTTTTAGACATAAGCAAAATACCTGAGGATTGACAATAACTATCCAGGCAGTAGCAGGTTTTATGCCGACGGCCCGGATGACCGAAGCCGCAGCTCCCGCGCCGCCATTTCGCAGATCAAGAGAACTCAATTGGTGCAACACTTAGGAAAGCCGCACACATTCGATGCACTGTTTTCATAAAAAGCCATTCCCATCACCGGAATACATCCTATAACAAACTGTTTCTATTAAAAAATATGCATAAAAAGCTTATATAACAACTTTGGCACAACGATTGCGTTAAAACACTAGAGAAGCTCCAACGGTGGAGCGAAAAAACAGGGGCTCAACGGCGAACCCTATTGACGAAGGCGTCTACCAGACTGAATGCATCAGACATTCCGCCTGGAGACGCTTTTTTTTGCCAACAGCAAAAAACGTTATCTCCAAGCTCAAACTTCTTAAATAAATCATATCGATATGACTCAAGAAAAAAGACTATTCCCTTATTTTCAGCCTATTGTCGGTATTGCATGCGGCAATATCGTCGGTTATGAGGCCTTAGCCTGGCAAGCGGATGCCAATGGCTCAGTCGGTTCCGCAGGCGAATTATTCTCTGCCCCGGATATTGCCGATGAACAGCTGCTAGAATGGGATCGCAGTATTCGGCGTCAGGCGCTGCAACAATTCAGCCGGTCAAATTGCAGCGGCTACTTAACCATCAATATCTCGGCGGCATGGATCGACAAAATCGCCGACCTCAATTCATTACCGACCCTGCTGATGTTGGATGAGTTTCATATCGACAGAAGCCGCATTATTATCGAAATCACCGAATCAAAAGGCGACTTGAACAGGCTCATTGAAATTATCGGCGCGTATCGGAAGCTGGGGTTTAAAGTAGCCATTGATCATTTCGGCGCGGGTTTTTCTCAATTGGAAAACGTGATGTCCGCTCAACCTGACATCATCAAACTGGATATACGCCTGTTTAAACAGGCAAGTCAAGGCGGCATTGCCAGCGACATAGTGCATCTGCTAACCCGTTTGGCGAAACGCACCGGTTGCCGCATCGTCTGCGTAGGCGTTGAAACCCAGGACGAGTTCTTTTTCGGTTTAAGCTGCGGCGCTCAATACATGCAGGGCGCTTTGTTTTCACCGGCCGAGGCTGAATTCAAAAGTCCGACACACTATCAGAAGCAAATTAACGCATTACGAAAATCATTCCTGAACAACACGCTAACCAAAGAGCAGCACAAAATACAATATATCTCCAAAATTAAAAGCCTGTGTAAACACCTTAAGAAAACATTGCAAACCGGCTTCAATCTAAATGCACTCTCAGCATATCCGTTTGAAGAAAACGGCTTTCTAAGGCTTTATTTATGCAATAACGACGGCGAGCAAATTTCATCGAATTTTAATTTTGCCGATGGCAAATGGCTTGAGGACTCGACACGAATCGGCTTTAACTGGGCATGGCGCCCGTATTTTTATCAATTGCTGGCGCTTGAATCGATAAAAGACAGCTATCGCCTGATAACGTCTGAACGCTACCGGGACTTTAACTCCGACGTGCTTTGCAAAACACTATCGCTCAGGCTGGACGACGAACACGTCCTGTTAATCGATATTGCCGCCGAATGGCTATGACTTTGAATATTCACGGCCATCTCCTCTGGACATTCAATACATCCTGAGACCTGGCTTCAGTACATATCCGCCAAAAAACTTACGAGCAGTCGGGACAAGGATACCGTCGAAGTGTTTACTACTTACAATCCACGACATTAAACAGAGAGGCAATTGCATCATGCTAACCCAGATGAAAAATTCCAGGCAGTTAACTATCAAGATGCGTTTTACGATCATCCTGAGCACTTTGGTCATCGGTTTTTCGTTGTTCGGTTTAGCAACATTCAAGGCCATGAATACCGTTAATCTTGATGGCCCGAGTTATCAACATATCGTTCAGGGTAAAGATATTATTGCCGATATTTTGCCTCCCCCTGAATACATCATCGAATCCTACCTGGTGGCGCTGCAACTGACCCAAGCCGCCAACCCTGATGAAATAGATGCCTTAGTGGCGCGTTTTCAAGCGCTGAAAGCGGAATACGAATCCCGTCATAGTTATTGGCTAGGGCAGTCTTTGGAACAGGAACTGCATGTACCTCTACTTGAACGCTCTTACCGGCCGGCACAAGCTTTTTACAATGAAGCCGATCAGCGGTTTCTGCCAAGCATCCGGGCGGGCGACCGCGACGGCGCACTGGCCAGTCTCCAGAAAATGCGCCGCGCTTATGAAGATCACCGTACCGTTATCAATGACGTAGTAAGGCTTGCGGCGGCCCGCAACATAGAAGACGAGGCACAGGCCCGGAATACGAGATCCTGGTACAAGATCGTCTTGACCGGCATTTTCGTGTTCAGCGTCGCGCTGGCGGTAGTATTGACCGTACTGATCAGTCGCGGCATTTTGCGCTCGCTCAAATCCATCCAACAGGTAGCGGGAGCCATTGCAAAGGGTGACCTGAACTCCAGCATTGACACTCATCAGCAAGATGAGATCGGGGATCTGCTGCGCGCTATGAAAACCATGCAGGATTCCATTAACGCCTTCGTTGCCGATCTGGACATTATGGCGAAAAACCACGCTGAGGGCTGGGTCAAAGAACAGCTCGATGCTTCAAAATTCTCCGGTATCTACCGCAAGATGGCGCATGAAGTGAATGAACTGATTCAATCGCGCATCGCCATAAACAGAAGGCTGATCAGTATCGTCAATCAATATGCCAAAGGCGACTTTTCTATGGACATGGATATTCTGCCGGGCGAGACCATTGTCATCACTGAGATTATGGACAACGCAAAAAAGACCTTTCTCGATGTTAACAACGAAATAAAAATGCTCGTAGAAGCAGGCGCTAAAGGCGACTTTTCAAAGCGTAGCGATGCGGACAGGTTTGAGTTCATGTTCAAGGAGATTTTAACTAATTTCAACAACCTGATTGAAACCTGCGATGTCGGCTTCAACGACGTATTGCATGTCGCGGATAAACTGGCCCAAGGCGACCTGACTCAGACTATCGATAAGCACTATCCCGGCACTTTTGGTGAAGTCATTGCCGGTATGAACAATATTGTAGCAAACCTCAAAAACCTGATAGGGGACATCAAGGGCTCCACCGACAGCATTAACGCTGCGGCTAAAGAAATCGCCGTAGGCAACAACGATTTATCGTATCGCACCGAGGAGCAGGCTGCCAGCCTGCAACAAACCGCCGCCAGCATGGAAGAACTGACTTCCGCCGTGCGGCATAATGCCCAAAACGCCCAGCATGCCAACCAGCTTGCCGTCGACGCATCCGATATAGCGGAAAAAGGCGTTGAAGTGGTCGGCCAAGTCACCACCACTATGAATAACATCAACGATTCTTCCCGAAAAATCGGGGATATTATCTCGGTGATCGACGACATCGCGTTCCAGACCAATATACTTGCCCTCAACGCCGCAGTGGAAGCGGCCCGCGCCGGCGAGCAAGGCCGAGGCTTCGCCGTCGTGGCCGTAGAAGTGCGCAATCTTGCGCAACGCGCGGCTACGGCTGCCGGAGAAATTAAAGAGCTGATCCACGATTCGGTAGACAAAGTTTCAGACGGCAGCAAGCTGGTTACTCAGGCCGGGTTAACTATGAAGGAAATTGTTACATCCATCCGCGGCGTTACAGACATGATGGCCGAAATCACCGCCGCCTCCGCTGAACAAGGTTCCGGCATCGAACAGGTCAACCAGGCCATCGCTCAAATGGACAATGTAACCCAGCAAAATGCCGCCTTGGTGGAACAAGCCGCAGCGGCAGCGGAGTCGCTGGAAGATCAGGCGCAACACCTGTCAGTCACGGTAGATGGTTTTAAAGTAGGCGGCAACTCACATAATGCGGCCGGCGCTTTCCATCTGACACCCGGGCAAAAGAAAACAATACCGGCGTTACAACTCGCCGATAATGATGATTGGGACGAGTTTTAATTTCTTCCGCGCATTAGCCATGGGCTCTCATCGTTGGTGCAAAAGACAGCCGGATGCACGGAATTGATGCATTACCACCATAAACTTAAACCGCTTTGCCATGCCCAATACAAGCCATAACCGCCTGTATTGCTGGCTTAAACCGATGAAATAATCATTTTCAAACTCTGGCATAGCGATTGCATTTAATCAATGCAGAGGCTCCAACGATGGAGCGCTAAAAAACATCGGTTCGACGGCGAACCAAAACAGACAAAGGCGTCTACCGGGCTGAATACATTGCGTATTCCGTCTGGTGACGCTTTTTTTTTGCTGATTTTTTTTAAAACCTGCTGAGGTCAATATGAAACAAACCGGACGACTTACTATCAACAAACTGATTACCGCGCTCGCTGCGGTGGCTGCAATCTCAATCTTATCATTTGCAGGCTGCGCCGGCGCCGCTGAAAAGCTTGAAAAAGAAAGCTTAAAGCTCGGCTTCATCAAACTGACCGATATGGCGCCGTTGGCGGTTGCTTTCGAAAAAGGCTATTTCGAAGACGAGGGGCTGTCCGTGCAACTGGAAGCGCAAGCCAACTGGAAGGTTTTACTGGATCGGGTGATAGGCGGTGAACTGGACGGAGCCCATATGCTGGCAGGCCAGCCCATTGGCTCCACCATAGGATTCGGCACCAAGGCGGACATCATTACCGCTTTCAGCATGGATTTGAACGGCAATGCGATAACCGTATCGAATGAAATTTGGAAGCAGATGAAACCCGCCATTCCGATGAAAGACGGCAAACCGGTGCATCCGATTAAAGCGGATGCGCTAAAACCCGTAGTCGATAAATTTAAAAGCGAAGGCAAGCCCTTCAACATGGGGATGGTGTTTCCGGTATCGACCCATAACTACGAATTGCGTTACTGGCTGGCGGCCGGCGGCATCAAGCCCGGCTATTATGCGCCCCCTCAAGACACATCCGGCCAGCTGGATGCCGATGCGCTGCTGTCGGTAACTCCCCCTCCCCAAATGCCCGCCACTATGGATTCAGGCACGATAGTCGGCTACTGCGTCGGCGAACCGTGGAACCAGCAGGCGGTGTTCAAAGGCATTGGCGTTCCGGTGATCAGCGATTATGAAATCTGGAAAAACAACCCGGAGAAAGTCTTCGGCGTGAGTAAAGAGTGGGCCGATAAGAACCCCAACACCCACAAAGCGGTGATCAAAGCATTGATTCGGGCTGCCATGTGGCTGGATGCCGAGAACAACAAAAACCGCCCGGAAGCAGTCGAAATGCTGTCGCAAAAACAGTATGTCGGCGCCGATTATGAGGTGCTAGCGAACAGCATGACCGGCACGTTCGAATATGAAAAAGGCGATAAACGGCCATTACCGGATTTCAATGTGTTCTTCCGTCATAACGCAACCTACCCGTATTACAGCGATGCGATTTGGTATTTAACTCAAATGCGCCGCTGGGGACAAATCAACGAACAGAAACCGGATGCCTGGTTTATGGAGACCGCTAAAAAAGTTTATCGTCCCGACATCTACATGGCTGCCGCCAAGGCGCTGATTGCGGAAGGCAAGGCCAAAGCAGGCGACTTCCCTGCCGACAACGAAACCGGCTTTAAAGCGCCGAGCGGTGATTTTATTGACGGCGTAGTCTATGACGGCGCCAAACCCAACGACTATCTGGCTAAGTTTGCTATCGGCCTTAAAGGCAAGCAAAAAGTCGTCGACGGCAAAGTTGTTGAGTAATCGCCGGTTCGCTGGTTCCCAAGCCCAGCTTGGGAATCCAGAAAGCGAAGCTCCAGCTTCGCGAGACAGGAAGACGGGAAGCTAGAGCAACCGGCACAAAAAAAATGTAAGTGCCAACCTAAACACCGGACGCTGATTTGGCGCAAGGACGCGTTTTTTTTACCTTTTACCTTTTGCCTTTCACCTGCTTTTAGAGGTACCGACCATGCATAAGCAACTGATCAAATTTTTAAACATAACCGGTCTCACCTGGTTTGTTCCGCTGGTAAAAATAGCCGCCGGAGAAAATCCCTCGCTGCAAATCCGCCAACTGTGGCTGATCATGGGCGTGCCGATACTCGCTTTTATGGTCTTCCTGGGGCTGTGGAGCTTTTCCGCATCCAAGGTCAACACCAGCCTGGGCGCCATTCCGGGCCCTGTCGCGGTGTGGCATGAAGCCGTAGGATTACTGCACGATCATTACGCCGAGCGGGCCAAAGAAGACGAGTATTACCAACGCCAGCAAGCCCGCAACGAGCAGAAACATGCGGAAGATCCGAGCGCTGAAATCAAAGTCCGCCCCTACAACGGCCAAGCCACCTATCTGGACAAGATTTTCACCAGCCTTTACACGGTGTTTGCAGGCTTTGTGATTGCCACGCTGATCGCCGTGCCGCTAGGTCTGCTTTGCGGCATGAGCCCGGTGTTTAACACCGCGATAAACCCGCTGGTGCAGATTTTCAAGCCGGTGTCGCCGTTGGCCTGGCTGCCTATCGTCACGCTGGTGGTCAGCGCCGTCTATGTAACCGGCGATAATTCCTGGTTTGAAAAATCGTTCCTGACCTCCGCGATTACCGTCACGCTGTGCTCGCTGTGGCCGACGCTGATCAATACCGCAGTCGGCGTGTCATCGATAGACAAGGACCTGATCAATGTCGGCAAGGTGTTGCGTCTTGGCTGGAGCACCCAAATCAGGAAAATCGTTCTGCCGTCCGCGCTGCCTTATATCTTCACCGGCATGCGTTTGTCCCTGGGCGTGGGCTGGATGGTGCTGATCGCCGCGGAAATGCTGGCGCAAAATCCGGGACTGGGCAAATTCGTCTGGGATGAATTTCAGAACGGCAGTTCCAACTCATTGGGCCGGATCATGGTTGCTGTCTTTACCATCGGTCTGATCGGCTTTGCGTTGGACCGCATCATGCAGTCCTTACAAAACCTATTCTCTTTCGGTAGAGCACTTTAAATCAGGAGCCGAAATGTCCGTCGTAAATCTTAACATCGTAAACCCTTCGATAAACTCAGGGCAGGCTCCTTCGACAAGCTCTGGACAGGTCAAGCGCTCCCTGAGCAAGCCGCTTGCGCCATCGAATGACGCCCAACTGCCTTTGCTGGAACTAAGGGCTGTATGCAAAAGCTATGGCGCGGCATCCATCCTCGACAACATCAACTTGAGCATTAGAGAAGGCGAATTCGTTGCCATTGTCGGTTTTTCCGGCAGCGGCAAAACCACGCTGATTTCAACCATTGCCGGGTTGATCCAGGCCGACAGCGGCGAGGTGCTGAAACAGGGGGCGCCGATCACCGCGCCGGGACCGGATCGCGGCGTGGTGTTCCAGAACTATTCCTTGATGCCGTGGCTGACGGTGTTTGAAAACGTCGCGCTGGCGGTCGATCAGATTTTCAAGCATTGGCCCGCCGAGCAACGCCGGGCGCATACCGAAAAATACGTCAGGATGGTTAACCTCGGAGCGGCAATGGATAAAAAACCCGCCGAACTGTCCGGCGGCATGCGGCAACGGGTCAACGTCGCCCGCGCCCTGGCCGCCGGCCCCGACATCTTGCTGCTCGACGAACCGCTCAGCGCGCTGGATGCGTTGACGCGCGGCAACTTGCAGGACGAGATTTTGCAAATCTGGGCGCAGGAGAAAAAAACCGTCATCCTGATCACCAACGATGTCGATGAAGCGATTTACATGGCGGACCGGGTTATCCCGCTTAATCCAGGCCCCAATGCAACCTTCGGCCCGGATTTTCATATCAATATCGAGCGCCCCAGGGACCGCACCGCGTTAAACCATAACGCCGAATTCAAAAAACTGCGCGCCGAAATAACCCGCTATTTAATGGACATCGGCATCGAAAAAAACCTGGGTTCGACCGTTGATAAAATCGTCCTGCCTAATGTAAAACCCAACACCGGCAACGACTGGAATCGTGGTCATTCGGCCTTCGCCGCGTCCGCTCCCGACGAACCTGCGGCATACACACCATCCCTGGCGATAAAACCGGCACCGGATGATTTGGATCGCCCCCGTTACCTGGAGTTTTCACAGCTGTCCAAAATTTACCCGACACCCGACGGCAACAGCTCGGTTAAAGTCGTGGACGGCTTCGACCTGAAAATGAAAAAAGGCGAATTCATCTCGATCATCGGCCATTCCGGCTGCGGCAAGTCAACCGTGCTATCGATGACTGCCGGCCTGAACAGCGTATCCGAAGGCGTCATCATCCTGGACAACAAGGAAATCGACGGCGCAGGTCCCGATCGCGGCGTGGTGTTTCAGGCGCCCAGCCTGTTTCCGTGGCTGACTGCATTTGAAAACGTGATGCTGGGCGTTGATAAGGTCTACCCGCATGCCGCCAAATCGGAACGCGATGACATCGCCGAATACTATCTGACCCGCGTCGGTTTGGGCGACGCCCTGCACAAAAAAGCCGCCGACATGTCCAACGGCATGCGGCAACGCGTCGGCATAGCCCGCGCCTTTGCGTTGTCGCCCAAACTGCTGCTATTGGACGAACCGTTCGGCATGCTGGATTCTTTGACCCGCTGGGAATTGCAGGAAGTGTTGATGGAAGTCTGGGAGCGAACCCACGTCACAGCGATTGTGGTCACCCATGATGTCGATGAGGCCATCCTGCTGGCGGACCGGGTGGTGATGATGACCAACGGCCCGCATGCCAAAATCGGCAAAATCGAAACCATTGATTTGCCCAGACCGCGCAGCCGCAAAGCCCTGCTGGAGCATCCTGATTATTACAAATACCGGGAGAGCATCTTGAGCTTCCTTACCGAGTGCGACCATACGCATTAATTGCAAGTTTAAACCGATCATTAATAGAACACTGATGTAAACGGATTTTAAAAACCGAACCCCAAGCCTGTTGACGCTTTTCAATCAGTGCTGATCCGTCTAATCCGTCAACTGCATGGATGCAGGAGGTAGAGCAATGCAGGAGCAATTGCCGAGTTCCATTTCTCTATGTACCGAGCAGCAACCTTTTTAATTAATCCATCAGGAGGCTTTATGCCGCAGAAAAAAAACAAACTCCCCGCATCATTGCTGGCGCTCTCTGTCGTGAGCGGTTCGGCCGTGGCCGACATGACTCAGCAAGTTGAAGATGCGCTCAATTTCTATCATTACGGTAAAAACGGCGCGGTCAAGTTTGACCTGAACACGCGTTATGAAAACGTCAATCAATACCAGACGCCTGCTCCAGATCCTAAAACCGCCGAGGCAGTCACTACGCGCTTGCGGATAGGTCTACTATCCCCGGTATTTCATGGCATCCAGGGTTATGCCGAATATGCAGGTAATCTCGCATGGCATGAGGATTACAACAGTGGCCGCAACAATGATACTGCTTACTCAAAGGTTCTCGATCCTCAACTAAGCGAGCTTAATCAGCTATGGCTCAGCTATGACGGAATTCCCGATACGGTGATCAAAGGCGGTCGGCAACGCATCAAGCTCGATGACGACCGGTTTATCGGCAACGTCGGTTGGCGGCAAATGGAACAAAACTATGATTCGGTGCTGATTACCCACAACAATCAACAGCTTTTCGGCCTGACCGTTAACGTCGGCTATATCGGCAATGTACAAACGTTTACCGGCACCAATGAACGTGTCAACGCCCCGCTGCTGAACGTCAATTATAAAGTCGGGGATTACGGCAATCTGGTCGGTTACGGTTACTGGCTGGATTATACCGACACTCAAGATCCCGTTGTAGGCGGCTTCAGCACTGTGGAAAAATCCAATCAAACCTATGGCGTCAGGATGAACAATTATCAAAAACCGGGAGACTCTCTAAAATTGAGCGATAACTATGGCCTGGTTTATACCGCTGAATGGGGTTTTCAAAAAAATTACGGTCATGGCAACACGCCGTATCAAGCCCAGCGCATCAATCTGATGGGCGGTTTTACGGCCTATAACTTCTTAACCTTTCAGGGAGCTGTGGAACAGCTTGATGGTCACGGCCATAATAAAACCTTTGATACGCCGCTGGGCACCAATCACGCCTTTCAGGGTTGGGCGGACGTATTTGTCGTGAATACGCCTGACAATGGTATTCGTGATGTATTCGGTACGGTGGTGTCCACTTTTGACCGGGGCGATATTGTCTTGACCGGGGTTTATCATGACTTTTCCGATGACACAGGACAACGTCATTACGGCAAGGAATGGGATTTCTCAGCGCTTAAGAAGTTCGGCAAGCATTATTCGTTATTAGCCAAATACGCTTATTACAGCGCCGATAGCTCGTATGTGACAGGCGGGGTAGACAAGTCTTTTACTAATACCGACACCCAAAAAATCTGGCTGCAAGGGAATATAAGCTTCTAAAACCGCTCCCCTGCGCTGAGCGCAAAAGAGACCAACTCAAGGGGCGCATACAATGCGCCCCTACGGCAACGCCTCTGATGGATGGAACGAAAGAAGCACTCGCAACGCCGTTTCTGGAAGTATGTGCCCGGTCTTTTAGCTAACCATGAAGCGTAATACGCTACGCTCGACGCCCTACATCGGCACCTTATCGAGTTGGCTTTCCGATCTGAACTTGCCAATGTCCGCTTTTGGTCGAACCGACGCGCTTTAACACGCCTTGTTGTTGCAGCTTTTGCAGATGACGCTCAATAGTGCGCGAACTCACCCCTATCTGTGCCGCCAGAGCAGGAATGGTCAAATCGGGCGTTTGCTGCAAGGCCTGGATAATTGCCTGCGCAGGTTTTCTCGACATTTCTCTCGACATTTCTCCCGACATTTCTCCCGACATGGCCGCGGCCAACTCGGCCTCAATCCCCCGCTGCAATACCTGCACCAAAGCACCCAGCATAAATTCGATAAACACAGTGCAGTCACTATCCCGATCAGCGACGCCGAGCACCCGGTAATACTCGCTTTGCTGCTCTCGAATGATACTTTCAACCGGCAAATACGCCATTTCCGCGCGCCACTGGCTCAAAATCAAGGTCTGCCACAAACGTCCCAGACGACCGTTGCCGTCATTGAACGGGTGTATGAATTCAAATTCATAATGGAATACGCAGCTGGCAATCAGCGGATGGATGTCGGTGCCGGCAAGCCAGCCCAGCAAATCCTGCATCAGACGAGGAATTTGTGCAGCAGGAGGCGCCATATGTACCAGTTCCTGTTCCCTGAAGATACCCACGCCGCCGCTACGCCATTGCCCGGCATTGTCAATCAGCCCCAGCATCAGACGTTCATGCGCCGCCAGCAAATGGTCGCAGTTGGTGGCTTGCCAATGGGGTAATTGTTCATACGCGGCGAAAGCATTACGCACTTCCTGGATTTCCCGTGGCAAACCGAGTACCTGTTTGCCTTCCAGAATAGCGGTGACTTGTTCCAGCGACAGGCTGTTATGTTCAATAGCAAGCGATGCCTGAATGGTACGGATGCGGTTTTCGCGCCGCAGCTGCGGGGATAACGCACCCTGATGCCCGGCTGACCAACGCCCCAGCAGTTCGCTGATCTCGGCAACGGCGTTGAGGATGTTGGCCGTAATGCTGTAGGGAGGGTGGTAGCCTTGGCTCATACGCTGATTTTTCCGTTCATTCTAAGACAATATTGCTTTGGGCATTGACAAAAATTTCCAGTCTTCTCTTGGTATTTTTGATCCTTCTTTAACCGCCGCGATGCCCGTGAACACGACTTGCTGGGCACTGTTTACAGGCACATCGTCACTTATAAATATCTTTACGATGCCCAATCTCCAAGAACAGGATGATTAACTCGCTGTCTTTTATCTGTCATATCAACCGATAATCTCCGATTCGATAAGGCTATAATCGGCATATCTCTTTCCTTGAAGCGCTTTGCCGTGGGAACGTGGGATCTCTGCTTCAGTAAGCTGATCTATAAAACCGTTCAATTCGTTGCTTTGTACCGGTATCAAGTGATTTTAACGATTTTGCCGCACGGCCTTTTAGCTTAACTTGCCACTTAGTCATAAAGGCTTTTTTTAGCTTCGCTCCAATCAACTCATCTTTATTGTTACTAAACTCATCGAGCGCATTTTCAGCAAGTAGTGCCTCACTGTAATCAGCTAAATATTCGCGCAACGCATCATTAACTGCCTGATCTATGGAGATATGCGCTTGTTTAGCCAGCCGGTTAAATTGCCTGCCGAGTTGTTCGTCAAGAATTATTGTGGTCCTTGTTTAATCCTCTTGGGGGCGTTTTATGCCAGCTTCATTATTTCTATGCAGGGAAAAAATCAAAATCTTTTTTGCGACCGGTTTAAGCTTTGAATAAATCGTAGTGAGGAAATACACAATAACTTTAGCGTATTGCACCACATGGTTTACAACTTACTGCGCTGTCTTTCCCCGGTTCAGCATTTTTAAAAAATGAATCGGTATTGGCATTCTATAGTGCCTGCATGCAAGAAAAATTATTGGCCACACGCCGAACTTCACTGCTGAAATTTCGTTAAAATGTGAGTTTTCATGACATTCCTTGAACACTTGCTCCAGAAACTCATCTTTAGTTTTGTTAATAAATACGTCCGATAAGGTTGCGCCATGTTCTGAACCATTTTTGTAGAACTGTTCTTCAGAAGTTTCATCGGGATACCAGAGCTGAAAATTACAGTGCTTTAGCGACTTATTTTTAAAGTCCTGTATTTCGTTATAAATATCATCAAACCCCAGCAATGCTGAAAATACTGCAATTATCGGATAGAGAATACTACCCGCAGTTACTTCTTCCCGATATGAATCTGAATGATCTATGGGATGCTCAATCAATTCATGGTACGAATAAAGATTGCAGGGATATGTACTGTGTATATTAAAATTGAAGCGAACTCGGGTGATAAGCTGTGATAACCAAGCATGTATATCCTTGTGGTTTCGATGATCTAAGACTAAAAGAAATGTAGCCAGAGTAATATCAATAGCCTGATCATCCTTATATGGTGAAAATAGAACTGGATTGTTTGAAATGAGCTGTTTTATAGCAACAAAATAATAATCTATTTCGTTTTGAGCCGCTTGGCGGCTATCACTGTTTTCCACCGGAATCGATTGCATTGTCCATAATGCCCAAATTCCACCCATAGCTACTCGACCCAGCACATCAAATAATTTAAGGTTAACATCCACTTCGCAAGACGGGTGTACAGCGTTGGAAAGCCCATGAAGTTTATCCGTATGGGGTAATATTTTGTTCGCTAAGTATTGAGTAGATACCAATTGGTATACATTTTGAACTGCGTATAAAGTGCCACGAATGGCTTCGGAAGCTTTGCCCTCTTTTCCAAGAAAAGGCTTACTGAGCTCCCACGCATGTAATAGAGTAAATTCACTTGAAAGATAAGCGGCTTCCAGGTTATTTGCTTCCCGACACCATGCAAATAGAATCCAAAGACAGATATTTAATTGTCTAATTGCGGTTATTTTATCAGCGTCTTTTCCGCTTTCGACACATGTTAGTAATTCAACGAGTTGCGCAAAGTACTTATATGAAGCATCTGGTTCATCCAGTAACGCGAGCGACTTGCGTAGAAAGTGTCTAAATTTTTCTGGCATTAGCTCTTCTGTTAAAAGGTGCTTTTCAATAAGCAAAGATAGTTTTTCTCCTCCCCACTCAGAAAATGTTAAATCATTAGTTTTTTTAGCATTCTCGTATTGCGAAATGTTTAGCCTTACCTCTTCCTTTAAATCTCCACCAAAACAAATGCAAATCTCAATAGGTTTGGAGCGATATTCAATGGGCAAATGAGTAGAAATATAGACTGTAATAATTTCATCCAAAGATGGCTGTAAATCTTGTAGTGAACCACTGTTCCAGTCTTTTCTACCCAAATTACCTGCTTTAACAGAAAACAGATAAACTTTTTCAGGTTGTTGATCAATACATCCAAATGCAGCAATATCAACGCCATATTGACGATTACCAATACCGGGCTTGGAGAAAACTTCAAGCCCCATTTGCGACAACAGGTCTGGAAGTAACGCATCAAGCTCTTTTCTTTCTCTAAGAGAGGCAAGATATTCTTTAATAATCAGCTTCATCTTTCGCAACCCTCAATACGAAAAACGCGCAACATGTAATCGAGGCCGTGAGGATCCATATATGCAAGTCTTGAATGCTCAATGGAATGGCTGAAACTATGCAAGGGCATTTCCTGGCGATGCATCTGCTCATCAAGTCCATGAATATAATGAATCGACTTTCGACCATACAAAAGAACTGACTTAGAACAAATGGAATTCAGAATAGAAGTCTTTTCGGCTTTTTTACGAGCGTCTGCCATTTGTCGGTTAGCAAGCCTAGAATGCGTTTCACGTTGAGATTGGGAAGGTAATAATTCAGGAATATCGCGAGCAGATTTCAGCCCATCATGGTAATTTTCCAGCTTTTCGAGTGCATTGGTTAATATGCCTCGAACTTTTGTCGATTGGTTGGGCAATAGGCTATCGAGATATTGCTTCACTTTACCTGAGTAGCTGATTAACAACGGATCAAATAATAGTTCAGTTATTTGTTCAATTTCGTTTTCGCTGGAAGCATCAAGGAGAGAGACAATGAAGCTAGTAGCACTGACAGGATTAATATATAACCAGCCAATAGCTTTTCTGGCTGCGAATAAACGGATTCCTTCAGGTTGTTTTGTAAATTGTTCGGTATCGGCAATCAAAACAATATCATTCCCATGACTCAGCTTAACAATATCCTCTACGGCTCTGCAAAGCGGAACTTTTTTGGATAGAAACCAGCGAGTCGCTAATATATTGAGAATTGACTGACTATTACCATGTAGGTTGTGGATCAGACTATCAAAAAACTCAATAGATAATTCGCCATTGTTATGAACCAGCAGGTGTTCAAGAAAAAGAATGGCTTTGTATACTCGATCAGTTTTTATCAAAAACTGTAAACCAATATCAATATTGTCCCAAACATCTTTGTTCTGAGGCTTGGTATCCTTAAGAGCTTCCAGCAATATATCGAGAACACGAAGCGGAATTTTATTGTTCTCCAAAACAAATAACTTGGATGCAGTATGAAGTACAAAGTCGCCTCTTTGGATTAAGGCTGTTTGAATAAGCTCAGCAACTTCACTTTCCATATCATTGTTAGCAAGGTAGAGATAAAACGCTGACTCTAAGGCGGTACCAAATAAACGATCATCGTACTCAGCCTGAATAACATTTTCCAAAGCCTTGAGTGCATTTGCCAGCAGCGATGTATCGTTGCGATAATTTATTCTTCCGATGGCAAAAACAGCCTGAATTCTTATTTCAATTTTTTCGTGACATAAAAGCTCTATTGCTCTGTTTACATACTTGGGTAGCTGAAAGTTAGAACCCAAAATAACACCCAGAGAAATAAAGCCGTCCCATTCACCATCCGAATTCTCTGCAATTTTCAGCAGCTCTTTGGGACGTTTGGTGTCTGCTTCACAAAACTTGGTAAACGGTTGATTAAACAGCAAGTCTGCCGCCATATCATTGCCTTCGGCCAGATACTTCAAGCAATCCATGACGGCTAAAACTGGAGCCTTTAACTCGGGTAATGCATCCCCAAACACACTCCGAGCTGAGAAAAAATTGGTATTTCCTATATCTTTTGTCAGCCGCTTAAACTCTGTAATGACATCAATTTTTCCCTCGTTATGCAAAAAAGCGAGTTGTTGGCCAACAGACTTTCTGTTGTCATCATGATCAAAATAGGACTGGCAAACAACTTCTAGGAAGTTCCCATCATTACTTGCTTTTATTAGCCGTTCTTTAATTTCACTCATGGTAATTCCTTTATACAAACTAAACTTTGGATACCCGGTTAATAACTGCTGCATCAGCCGAGTAAGCTAAGTTGGGGTAGTAGGATTGTTAGAGCAACGCGAACCCAATCGCATAGGCAATTATAATTTAAAGAGTATCTTGGTCTTAATGAGTACCCAACAGCCGGGTTTTTATCTGTTGTAGGAGCTGAGGCGCTAAATACATTCCGTGCTGCTCGGTAAGTTGCTGCATTTTTTGCCAAGTTTGTTCAGCACTCAGTAATTTTTGCTTTTCCAGTAAAAGCAATAAACCTACCGTGCCGATCACATCAA
>JALNYY010000212.1 GCA_023229605.1 Methylobacter sp. | reverse complement strand
TGCAGGCAATCTCGATCACTCTCTGTTAATTCAATGCGTACAACCCGTGCCACTTATTTCTACCGTCCTTACTTTAAAAGGCGGACAGTCTATAACAAATCAATTTATTGCGAAGCACTTATAGGTCAATCGAAAATCGGGTGTGAGATCCCAAGCTTTAAAAACCAGATTATCCCGATCCTCATCAGCTTCGCTGAATTTGGCTTTTCTATATTTATCGTGGTCATAATCAGGATCAAAATCAAACACTGATAGCACTCCATCAAAGTGATAAGCCGTCCTGAAAGGGAATAACCGGAAACGGGGGACGAATCCCGCTTGTTGCCCGCTAAGGCTATCCGGTCAATTTTGATTGCAGCAGGTTACAGAAACGGATTGATAATGCTTAGCCGCCCTTCAATAACTTGTCCATGCTGCATATCCTCAGAAAAAAGTGTGGTGCAGTCCGCTTGTAATGCGGCGGCAATAATCAAGCTGTCGTAATGCGAGTAACTGTAACGCTCGGCGATGTCCAGCGCCACATTAAGCGTGGTTAGGTGAATCGGTTGCAGTGAGCTGCATTCCTGGCTAATACGATTGACAACTGCACGGATAGCGGCAATGTCAAAGCCCAGTTTACGCCTCATGACATTAGCCGTTTCGCTCAATACCTGCACCGACATAACCGGCTTATTTGCCAGTAATGCGAGGGCTTTATCCTGTTTATGTTCGTCTTTGCTCAGACTGTAAAGAACGATATTGGTATCAATAAATTCACCGGGCATTGGCATCTTCCCGATCAAATTTAAATCCGCTCATATCCTTTTGATACGGTGCAAAAAATGCTTTCAATTCACGCTGTTTTGCCTGTTCGTTGCGATGCTTTTCAATGAGCCGTTCAATAAATTCAGCGCTGGTAACATGCTCCTGTTGCGCCATGTCATTAAGATGGTTTGCGGCTTGGTCACTAATCTGTATATTTTGCATGGCGCTATTTCCGGTTCGCATTTAATAAGGATTTTTCGGACACAAAAGGTGCGGCATTCATGGCTTGGCCTTTTTGTATCATGTTGGCTGTTATTGTACTGAACATTTACCCGATTTTCTTAAACGCTATCACCTGCGCGCCATTCTTCAAGCCGTCCAGATAATCAGACCATTGCTGCATCATCCGTCGACGCTCTTCCAGATATTGCGCCCGGTTATAAGCGGCTCGAACATGGTCTTTGGGTGCGTGTGCTAATTGCCTTTCGATTGCGTCAGGACTCCAGCCTTGTTCATTAAGCAGGGTTGATGCTGTTGTCCTGAATCCGTGGGCGGTCATTATCTCGGAATCATAACCGAGTGACTTTAATGCTGTCCTGATCGTACCATCTGACATAGGCCGACCATCGCCACGACTAGACGGGAAAACATACTGACCGGCACCTGTTAGCGGCTTGATTGCCGCTAGTATTGCGAGTGCTTGAGTTGATAACGGCACGATGTGATGAAAATCTGTTTTGGAAATATAGGGCCGCCACTCACGCGCTTCTAAATCAATATCCGACCATAATAACTGGCGTATCTCGCCAGGGCGTTGGAATACCAGCGGTGAAAATCTAAAGGCGCATTGAACGACGAAAGTGCCGTTATAGTTGCTTATGTCTCTGAGAAGCTGGCCCACCTGAATTGGGTCGATAATTGCGGCACGATGCTTAACTTTTTGGGCGGGTAACTGTTTTGCTACGGGTTGAGCCGGGTCGTAGTCGGTGAAGTTATGAACAATGGCATAAGCGAATATAGAGCTTATTTCGCCACGTAGCCTGTGCGCTGTCTCAAGCTGTCGTTTCTCGATTAGCGGCTTTAGTATCGCCAGTATGTCGGACGACTTAATCTGATTGATTGCCATATCACCCAGCGTAGGGAATGCCAAGCGTTCAAGTCTTGAGGTTTTCTTATATTGGGTTGCCGATGCGGTAAGGTGTTCGACTGATCTTAACCACTGTCCCGCTAAGTCTGCAAAACTGTTTAGTATCGGCAGGCCGTCAGCGCCACGCGCATTGTTCAACTCTGAAAGTTGCCGGGCTTTTTTAATGTCGCTTTTGATCTCGATAGGGTCTAGGCCTTTGGCGATATTTTCACGGGCTTCGACTGCTTTGCTTCTTGCGGCTTCTAAAGTTACGCCAGGATAAACGCCTAGTGATGTTTTTTTTCTTTGCTTATTGAATGTGTAAACAAACAGCCATGACCGTGTGCCGTTTTTACCGACGAGCAAATATAGCCCGCCACCATCGTTAAGCATGTAGTCTTTTTCTTTGGGCTTGGCTGCCCTGTATACCGTATCTTTATTGATTTGAGTAGCCATTGTATGCCTTAAGCGTGCCGTTTTTTTAGGCACTATATCAAACGGCACGATTAACGGCACACTTTTGGGTGAATATTGCTGTATTCGGTTGCATTTCGTTGGACAATAAAAAACCCGCGAAGCCTTGCGGCTTGCGGGTTTTCGTAGTTCTTTGCACGGCTCTGAACCAATGTTTGGTACCGAGGGCCGGAATCGAACCGGCACGATGTCACCATCACCGGATTTTGAATCCGGCGCGTCTACCAGTTCCGCCACCCCGGCAAAGAAGGGACATTATAGGCAAATGTTGTAATCGATGCAAACTTTTTTAAAGGTGTATTCGGAAGCCTAACCTGATAATATCGCCCGCTATGAAAAAAAGTGATTTTAACTACCATTTACCCGAAGCATTAATTGCGCAAAAACCGTTGGCAGAGCGCGATGCAAGTCGTCTGTTATGTATGGATCGAAATACCGGACGGATAAACGACCGGCAATTCACCGATCTTATCGATTTGATCGACGAACGTGATCTGCTGATTTTTAACGATACCAAAGTGATTCCGGCCAGATTGTTCGGCAAAAAACAAAGCGGCGGCAAAGTCGAGATTCTTATCGAGCGGATTCTGGATGACCGCCGCGCCATTGCCCATGTCAGAGCCAGCAAATCATCGAAAACCAGCACCTTGATTGAATTGGATAAGGGCTATTGCTGCGAAGTATTGGGCAGGGCGGACGACCTGTTTCAACTGGAATTTAAAGGCGATAATAGCTTGCTCTTCATATTGGAGCAAATCGGCCATATTCCATTGCCGCCTTATATTACCCGTGCAGATGACGAATCCGACCTGACCCGCTATCAGACCGTTTTTGCCAGAGAGGCGGGAGCCGTTGCCGCACCTACCGCAGGCCTGCATTTTGGGCTAGCCATGATGGAAAAGCTCAAAGCCAAAGGCGTGCAAAGCGCTTTCGTGACTTTGCACGTCGGTAGCGGCACCTTTCAGCCGGTCAGGGCGGAAGATTTATCCGAACATTTAATGCACAAGGAATATTTTGCCGTGTCGCCGGAGACGGTAGCGGCTGTCCGGCAAGCCAGAGCAAGGGGAGGGCGGGTTATCGCGATAGGTACGACGGCGGTCAGGGCGCTGGAGTCGGCGTCCAGAAGCGGCCAGCTTGAAGCCGGTTTTGGCGATACCGACTTGTTTATTACCCCTGGCTATCAATTCAAATCGGTCGACGCGATGCTGACCAACTTTCACCTGCCCGAATCTACCTTGCTGATGCTGGTTTCGGCGTTTGCCGGTTACGAGCACATCATGAACGCTTACAGCCATGCTATTGATGAATTTTACCGGTTCTTCAGCTACGGCGATGCGATGTTTTTGAGTTAGTGGTTTTATGAAAAAAGGAAATCCTTAAAAAGGTCTTCGTTTAACAAAAAACCTTTCTCGCATAGAAATGTCATCAAATCAACATATTCGGCTCGATAAAAGTCAAGTAGATGTTGTTTACCAATTGGAGTCTCATACATTTTGAGATAACGTAAAAGAAGCTCTAAATCATGTTCAATAGACTGTATCGTATTGAATGTTAATGAAGATTTATTCTCGTAATGAGTTTGTAGTGTGCCTATATAGCCACGTAAAGAGTCACTATTAAGTCTTGTCCTATTTAATGCTAAATCAATAAGGTTTAATTCAAGTATTAAAGGAACTACCTTATAGTTATAGTCAATTCGTCCAACAAGTTTTTCGATGATACGGTACACATCGGAACGCATGGACTCATCTTGAAAATGTTTGACTTGTTGTTGCGCAGCTTCGGCTGTTTTGGTTAATTCTTCTCGAGTGAGCTCGAGTTCTTTTCGACTTAGTTGTAGTTCAGTTTTAGAGATGAGCAAAGCTTTATTTGAGATTGCAAGTTGCCGCATCTGAATGTTAATTGTCCATAGTAATGCTACAAAGGCAAGCAAACTAAAAAACGGACTAAGTACTCCACCAACGTAGCCACCAAAGGTTGCCCAGTCTTGAGATGTTTTACTGAACCCGGCTTCATTATTTTTATAAGAAATATGATACCAAAACATTCCTATGGTGATAATTAAGGCCGCTGCCACTATCCAATATATATATTTCATCCGTTTATTAAACTGCGATGGATCAGCGTCTTCGTATTCTTGTGCAGTATTCTGTTGAGCTTCTGTGTTTGTTGTTTCCATCGAATTGAGGAAATATCTAGTTAGAGAAAGTTTATAATTTACTTCAATTACATTTAAAGCCATAACGCTGCAAGGTAGATTCACCGCCAGCCCGTAGCCGTGTGCCGATGTACAAAGCGCATCAATCGCAAATGATGCGCTTCACTGTGCCGCCTGCTTTGGGACAGCACTCTCGACCTATCTTATTTAACCTTAACCAGTTCCTTGCCATCGCTGGAAAAATGGCATTTGCCTACGGTAAAGGTGCCGCAATCTTTCGATTCTTCGACTTTCGCGCCAGTTGGGCTAAGCTGGATTTTCAGCTCGCAGAAACTGGCTTCGCTTTCAGAATGTTTTTTCATGATCAATT
>JALNYY010000037.1 GCA_023229605.1 Methylobacter sp. | reverse complement strand
GGCCGCCCAAGACATAGGAAGGCCGAACAACCAGGGGGTAACCTAGCTCTCTTGCCGCATTAATCGCCTGCTCGACGGAACGGGCCGTGGCATTGGGCGGCTGCCTTAGATTCAGTCTTTCCAGCAGTTTTTGGAAACGCTCGCGGTCTTCAGCCAAATCAATCGAGTCCGGCGATGTGCCGATAATGGGCACACCCGCCGCTTCCAATGCGCGCGCTAATTTCAGCGGCGTTTGCCCACCGTATTGCACAATCACGCCTTTGGGTTGCTCAATATGCACAATTTCCAGCACGTCTTCCAGCGTTAACGACTCGAAATACAAGCGATCCGAGGTATCGAAGTCAGTAGAAACCGTTTCTGGATTGCAATTGATCATGATGGTTTCATAACCATCTTCGCGCAAAGCCAGTGCGGCATGCACGCAGCAATAATCGAACTCGATGCCTTGCCCGATACGGTTAGGCCCGCCGCCAAGAATAATGATTTTTTCCTTATCGGAAACCCGCGCTTCGCATTCTTGCTCATAGGTTGAATACAAATAAGCGGTGTCGGATGAAAACTCCGCCGCGCAGGAATCGATGCGCTTATAAACCGGACGAATATTCTGTTTATGCCGCACATTGCGCACCTCAGATTCGGACGTATCCAGCAGCTTGGCCAATCTGAGATCGGAAAAACCTTTGCGCTTTAATCTGTACAGCTCCCCTGCTTTCAAGGTCGACAAAGTTTTAGTCGATAATGATTTTTCAGTCATGACCAGATCTTCAACCTGCGCCAAAAACCAGGGATCGATTTTACTAGCCTCATGCACGTCTTCCAGACTCATGCCGCTACGGAATGCATCAGCGACATAAAGCAAACGATCCGGCCCCGGATGACGCATTTCACGCTGCATTTTTTCCCGGGCATCTTCCCGGTTCAAATCGATAATCTCATCGAGACCGCTGATGCCGATTTCCAATCCGCGCAAGGCTTTTTGCAGCGATTCCTGAAAAGTACGGCCAATCGCCATGACTTCGCCGACAGACTTCATCTGCGTGGTCAAACGGTCATCCGCCTGCGGGAATTTTTCAAAGGTAAAACGCGGCACCTTGGTGACCACATAATCAATGGTCGGCTCAAACGATGCCGGTGTTGCACCGCCGGTGATCTCGTTTTTCAATTCATCCAACGTGTAACCGACCGCCAGCTTCGCTGCCACTTTGGCAATCGGGAAACCGGTTGCCTTGGACGCCAATGCAGACGAACGCGATACGCGCGGATTCATCTCGATAACGATCAAGCGACCGTCTTTGGGATTAATGGCGACCTGTACGTTGGAACCGCCGGTATCGACGCCAATCTCACGCAATACCGCCAGGGAGACGTTACGCAGAATCTGGTATTCCTTATCGGTCAAGGTTTGTGCAGGAGCAACGGTGATCGAATCGCCGGTATGCACGCCCATCGGGTCGAAGTTCTCAATCGAACAGACAATGATGCAGTTGTCTTTGGAATCGCGCACCACTTCCATTTCGTATTCTTTCCAGCCCAGCACCGATTCTTCAATCAACAACTCGTTGGTTGGCGACAAATACAGGCCGCGCTCGCAGATTTCGACAAACTCTTCCTTGTTATAGGCAATGCCGCCGCCGCTGCCGCCCATCGTAAATGACGGACGGATAACCGTCGGGTAGCCCACTTCCTGCTGGGCCGCCAGCGCTTCTTCCATCGAATGCGCGGTTTTTGATTTTGCGACTTCATAGCCTATTTTCCGCATCGCCTGATTGAACAGCTCGCGGTCTTCGGCTTTGTTAATCGCCTCTTTGGTGGCGCCGATCATCTCGACGCCGTATTTTTCCAAAACGCCGTTGGCGTCAAGATCCAGCGCGCAATTCAACGCGGTTTGTCCGCCCATCGTCGGCAATATCGCGTCGGGACGCTCTTTGGCGATAATTTTTTCGACGGTTTGCCAGTCGATAGGCTCGATATAAGTCGCATCGGCCATCTCCGGGTCGGTCATAATCGTCGCCGGATTTGAATTGACCAGAATAACGCGATAGCCCTCTTCCTTTAGCGCTTTGCAGGCTTGAGTTCCGGAATAATCAAACTCGCAGGCTTGACCAATAACAATGGGGCCGGCACCCAGTAATAAAATCGATTTTATGTCGGTTCTTTTTGGCATTTTGTTCTTTAAAGGTTAGGATTTTCTACTGTCGGCTAAACGATAAACTTCACTTCGTTCACGCTTACCTACTGCAATCACTACAATGATTAGTTCATTATCGCGCACTTCATACACAAGCCGATAACCAACACCACGTAATTTTATTTTGTAACGATTTTTCTCGATTTTTGCCGATAAGATACAGGGATTTTGCAGACGCTCTTTCAATTTAGCCTTAAATTGATCACGAATAGAGTTATCAAGTTTTTGCCATTCTTTGAGTGCGTCTGGGTGAAAGTCCAGAGAATACATGCTTACAAGTCATTCAAGGAAACGCGAATAAACGCCTGACCATCATTCAAACGAGCATCAGCAATTTTATTAAGTTCTTCGTTCTCCAGTTTCTCTGCGTCGCTTAAGTCATTGTCCAACAACAAATGGCATTGGTCTTCAGGAAGCAGCGCCAAGAAATCAATAATTTTTTGGTATACAGTGTCTTGAACTTCAAGATGTATGATCTTCATAAGGATACCTTAGATACTTATTAGGGAAACAACTTCACGCATTCATCATCTCGATGAAATCGTCGAATAAAGACTCCACATCATGAGGGCCCGGACTTGCTTCGGGGTGGCCTTGAAAACCCATGGCTGGACAGTCCGTCCGCTTGATACCCTGCAAGCTGCCGTCAAACAATGAACGATAAGTCGCTACTAAATTAGCTGGCAGACTGGCTTCATTGGCCGCAAAGCCATGATTTTGGCTGCTGATCATCACCCGGCCCGTGGCTATTTCCTGAACCGGATGGTTGGCGCCATGATGGCCGAATTTCATTTTCTCGGTTTTCGCGCCGCTGGCCAAAGCCAATAACTGATGCCCCAGACAAATCCCGAATACCGGAATTTTCTTTTCCAGTATCGTCTTAATAGCCTCTATCGCATAAGTACACGGTTCAGGATCGCCGGGGCCGTTAGACAGGAAAACGCCGTCTGGATTCATCGCCAATACGGCTTCAGCCGGTGTTGTTGCAGGCACAACCGTAACACGGCAACCGCGGTTAGCCAATAATCTAAGAATATTGCGTTTAATACCGAAATCATAAGCCACAACATGTTTGGTCAGATTTTCAGCCTGAGTATGACCGTTTTGCAAATGCCAGATGTTTTCAGTCCATTCATAAGGCCGGGCAACAGTGACTTCCTTAGCCAGATCCATCCCCTTCAACCCCGGAAAGCCTTCAATGGCTTTTTTTGCCACGTCCAGATCGACCGATTCGCCCGCCATAATACAGCCGCGTTGCGCGCCTTTATCGCGTAAAAGCCGGGTTAATTGCCGGGTATCGACATCGGCAATAGCGACGACGTTATTATCGATCAAATATTGCTGCAAAGTTTTTTCGCTACGCCAGTTGCTGGCCAACAACGGCAAATCCCTGATCACCAAACCGCTGGCAAAAACATCGCTAGATTCGTCATCTTCGCCAGTCGTCCCGACATTGCCGATGTGCGGATAAGTTAACGTCACAATTTGCCGGGCATAAGAGGGATCGCTCAAAATCTCCTGATACCCCGTCATAGCCGTATTAAAAACCACCTCGCCCACGGAACATCCATCTGCACCAATGGCTACACCGTTAAAAACCGTTCCATCTTCCAAAACCAATAAAGCAGACCTAGTCAAACACGTCACCTCAAATGTGCAAAACGGGATGAACCCCTAAGGACTCATCCCGTTGTAAAAAAACAAAACTGGGGTAATTTTACGAGATTATGCGGTTTGGGTCATTAACAATTTTTTAAACCCAAGACATCCTGCCGGTTCTGTTTAAGTTTTGTGCGAATACGATCAGACATACTATGCGATTTGCGATTAATGCAATCTCGTGTATTTGTCAGCATAAACGCCCTAATAGAAGGCATTTTTGTTGGTAATTCTACGCCCAACGGTTATCACGAGTTTCGCGCATCAAATACACAGCAAGCAGGCTAATCGCCGCAGCTAACGAGACATAGCCGCCGACCCAGGCCAGCCCGCCCTCGGTGACCAGCCGTTGCGCGATATAGGGCGCAAACGAAGCGCCGATTATGCCGCCCAGGTTATAAGCTGTTCCCGCACCGGTATAGCGTACCTTGGACGGAAACAGTTCCGGCAGCAAGGCTCCCATCGGCGCGAAGGTGGCTCCCATCAGGAACAGCTCCAAAGACAGGAAGGCGGTAATCATCAACGGAGAGCCGCTTTCCAGCATCGGCTTTAACAGGAAACCGGACAGGAATGCCATGCTTCCAGCGACCAGCAATACGGGCCGCCGCCCGAAACGGTCGCCTGCCCGCGCCGATAGCGGCGTGGCTGCGGCCATAAACAGCACCGCCACACACAACATGCCGAGAAACTGCTGACGCGGGATTTTCAGCGCGGTAGTGCCGTAGCTCAGGGAAAACACGGTCGAAATATAAAACAGCGCATAGCAGACGACCATCGCCATCGCACCCAGAGCCAGCGGGGCGGCATGGGATTTAACTATTTCTTTGAGCGGCAAGCCGACCTGCTGGTGCTGTTGCAGCACTTTGGCGAATACCGGGGTTTCGGCCAAGGCCAGACGCACATACAAACCGATTATGACCAGCACCGAACTGGCAAGGAACGGGATGCGCCAGCCCCAGTCTTTAAATTCTTGTTCGCTCAGAAAATGGGCAAGCAGCAAGAAACTGCCGGTCGCCAACAGAAATCCCACCGGCGGCCCCAATTGGGGAAACATGCCGTACCAGCCGCGCTTTCCGGCCGGCGCGTTCTCGGTCGCCAACAGCGCCGCGCCGCCCCATTCTCCGCCCAAACCGATGCCCTGCCCGAAACGCAACAGGCACAACAAGGCCGGAGCCCATGCGCCGATGTCATCGTATCCCGGCAACAAACCGATCAATGTGGTGGAGACGCCCATGACCAGCAGCGATGCGACCAAGGTTGTTTTGCGCCCGATGCGGTCGCCGAAATGTCCGAACAACGTCGCGCCCAAAGGCCGGGTGAGAAAGGCTACGGCAAAGGTGAGGAAAGAACTGAGCGCTTGGGTTGTCGGATTGCCGCCGGGGAAAAATACCGGGCCGATAACCAAGGCTGCGGCCATGCCGTAGATGTAAAAATCGTAGAATTCGATAGCGGTACCGATGAAGCTGGCTAAGGCGATGCGGGTAACGGAGGGGCCGTTTTTGGTCATGATTTACCGATGCAGGATAAAATGCAGGTTGGAATAATCCAGCTTGAACAACAGTGGGAACCAGCATTTTCAGTAAACACCGCGCGAATTCTGCATAGATAGGTAACACGAGGACGGTTGCCAAGGCACCGATCACGAACGATACGTTTTTTCATGATTCCAGTAAAATACACAAGCGTTCCAACTCATTACACCGCTGCCTTGCAAGCATTAAATTGCCGATAAGTTGTTCACCATGTTTTTTATACATGCTGGCGGGAGTTTTCTTTAATTTTCTCGGTGCAGTGTTATTGACACCTTTTTTGCTCTTGTAGTTAAGAGCAATAAGCCGTTGTTCGGTATTGGCGATAAGCTCGTAATCACTTATGGCAATTGATTTCTCATCCAGCTCAGGCCCTTCATGACTAGCTAAAATCCAAGTTTCAGTGTTTTGCGTAGGTAAAATGTAATGACAACGTGGCGGCTCTTCTGTTGTAGCTAACTTTTGATTGAGCTTTTCCTGACAACAGCGCCTAGCAGGAAGGCCCTGCTCCATGCAATCCGAGTTAGCTTGCCCGGCAATATCGGTATCCATTTGCAAAAACAAGGCATTAGCGCCTTTAAAATCAAGCAGCATTTGTATTCTGCTGCGATTGTCGGCACACCAATTCAGCACATGACCAAAACTATGACTTGGGTATGTGCCACTGGTGGCGTCCAGTTGCGGCGCAAGTGAAATAATAGTTAACACTATTTCAGTGGTGGAAAAATGCTTGGCTAAAGCTTCAAAAATATAAATGTCCGTTTCGCCCTCACATACCAACAAGAAAATTTTCTCGACCATTTAAAATCCTTTTGCCAAACCGCCGATCAGCCCAGATAACCAAATTTCCGACAAACGCATACCTTGGTATTTTTCTACCCAGGATTCACGGGTAAATCCGGGCGGTGGTTCAATCCGCTTAATTTCGGTATGGCCTTGCTGGTTGCGTTGCACCACAAACAAACGATGTTGATCGTTAAATAAGTCCACGGCATCCAAGGTAGTGGGGTTATGCGTGGTCATCAGGATTTGTTTTTCCGGCATGTCTTTAAGAAGTTCAATAATATATTCCATCATTTCCCGTACCATGCCGGGATTTAGCGCACTATCCACATTATCCAGTGCAAATAAAGGCGGTGCTTTTTTGTGCAGCAGCAACACCAGAATGAACAAAATGTATAAAGCTCCTTCGCTGACATCGTAGGCATAAAGTTTGTTAAATTTGAGCCCCATGTATTTATCAACAAATCTAACTACATTTTTGCCGGTATGCAGATGATTGGATTGCAGTTCGGCAGAAATATCATCGGTAGTACCTATAAGTTTAAACCAATCCAGCAGTTTGAAAAAACGCTGTAAGTCGTTATTGCCTTGCACTTTTGCAGACTCATTAATAACTTCAGCCAAGGCACTCGCCAAGCTGCCGCCATATAAACCCAACGGTTCTTTATTGCTGCCATCCGGGGAAACACCACGCAAAATAGGTGTGGACAATGCATAAATTGCATATTGCTTTAACGCCTTAAGTTCCATTTGTTCGTCGTCGCTAAAGTTCCCCAATACTTCCAGCGTTGCGACAACACTTTGTTGAGGAGACAATTTTTTTTCCAAGCCGGAAATGGTAACGCCAGCATTGCTACGCCCCCCCAATTTCCCGTTTGTATTGCTAATACTTTCTGCCGAGAAATTAAATTCAGCTTCTTTATTGGCATTGATGTTGGCGTGATAACTCAAGTCACCGAACGTAGCATCCAAGGAAAAAGTATTTGAACGCGTTATGTTTTTAAATGAACTTTTAAACACTTCGGGAGCAGATAAACGTATGCCCCTATCGGCTAATTTGCTGTAATCAACCCGGCCATCCACAGCGCATGACAATACACCGACAGCTTCAAGAAAATTGCTTTTACCGGCTCCATTGGTGCCTATGAATACGTTTAACTGTCTCAAGTCGATGGTTTGGTCAACAATCGATTTAAAGGATTTTATGCGTACTTGCGAAAGTGCCATGTTAGTTTGCCAAGTTAAAATATTTAAGGGAGTTTATCGTAAAACACCACCAAAAGCCTGCTTACACATTTAACCCTAAACTCAATTCCAAAGTACAATCAATAATTGAGGGAAAAGAAACTAGATGTCCCCCCCTCTGAAAAGGCGCGCACGGCGCGCCCTACATTGCCATCAATCCAATTTAATCCAATCCTCCAGCGCCTCGATAATCGCTTTCGCCTGATCTTTGCTGGAGATATTAAACTTTGATTTTTGCTTGTATTCGCCGTTTTGCTTCTGGTAACGGCGGATAGTGTATTTGTCGGGACCGTATTCCTCTTTGGCCCGATTCCAATCCTGGTAACGGTACATAACCGTAGCCCATGCACCCTTGGTCAGCACTTTTTTATCCAGCTCCTTGACTGTCTCAATGCCGCCGTCTTCGTATGTTACCGTCAATTCGTCTACTGTTTCAGCCATGTTAACTCCAGGTAATTAGACAATACCCGTTCAAGCGAACGGGTGTTCCAGGATAATTGTTTCGTCTCTATCGGGGCCTGTTGACAGGATAGCAATCTTAACGCCGACCAGTTCTTCAATTCTCTTGATATAGGCTTTGGCGTTATCCGGCAACGCGTCAAAATCGGTTACACCGGCAGTCGTTCCCGTCCAGCCCGGCATGTCTTCAATAATCGCGTGACATTCTTCGTACTGATCCGCACCCAAAGGCGCTGTTTCGGTAACGGTGCCGTTAAGCCTGTAAGCGGTACAAATACCGACTTTTTCCAGGCCGTCCAGCACATCCAGCTTGGTTAAACAGATGCCGCTGAGACTGTTCATTTTTGCGGATTTCCGCATCGAGACCGCGTCAAACCAGCCGGTGCGGCGTTTTCGCCCGGTGGTAGCGCCGAACTCATGCCCTACGGTACCCAAATGATCGCCGTTCGCGTCATGCAATTCGGTCGGAAAAGGGCCGTTGCCTACGCGTGTCGAATAGGCTTTGGTAATGCCCAGCACATAATCGAGATCGAGAGGCCCGATGCCGGTGCCGGTAGCAGCGCCGCCCGCCGTGGTGCTGGATGAGGTGACATAAGGAAACGTGCCGTGATCTATGTCCAGCAATGCGCCTTGCGCGCCTTCGAATAACAGATTCTTGCCCTGATCCTGGTATTTGTATAAGACCTCGCTGACATCGGTCAACATGGGCCTGATTTGCTCGCCCAGTTTTAGCGCTTCATCAAGGGTCTTTTGATAATCAACCGCTTCAGCATGATAGTAATTGGTCAGCATGAAGTTGTGATATTCGACCAGCTCTTTAAACCTTTCGGCGAAAACCGCTGGATTTAAAAAGTCTCCGGCGCGCAGGCCACGTCTGGCCGCTTTGTCTTCGTACGCAGGCCCTATGCCGCGCCCCGTCGTACCGATCGCCTTGCTGCCGCGGGCTATTTCACGTGCCTGGTCAATGGCCACATGAACCGGCAATATCAGTGTGCAGGCTTCGCTGATCAACAACCGGTTTCTAACCGGAATACCTGCTTTTTCCAGCAATTCAATTTCTTCCAACAAGGCGTTCGGCGACAAGACCACGCCGTTGCCGATCATGCACTCGACATTTTCCCTGAGTATACCGGAAGGAATAAGATGCAAAACCGTCTTTTCTCCCTGTATAACCAGCGTGTGTCCCGCATTATGGCCGCCCTGAAAACGGATGACGGCTTCAGCCTGCTCCGTTAACAAATCAACCAGCTTACCTTTTCCTTCGTCACCCCATTGGGTACCGATGACAACGACATTTTTTCCCATGATTATTCCAAGCTTGCTAAGGGCCTAACGACCCAGTTTTGATGATCTTGCTCCAGGACGGATATGCATCCAAGTTCCTCGGCGGTTCCGGTTTGCCCCGGCAATTGTTGAACAACCGCCAGTCCTTCGGCGCGCAGATCCCTGATTTTTTCATTTAACGCTGCATCATCCCCGTACGGGGCGAATATCAAGGCGCGCTGTTCTTTTTGGTAGGATGCTTTGCCTAATACCGACAATACTTTCAAGTCCGCACTAAAACCGGTCGCAGGACGCGCACGACCAAAAACAGCGCCGATATTGTCATAGCGTCCGCCTCTGGCAATTTCCCTGCCTACCGACGGCACGAAAGCGGCAAAAACCACTCCGGTGTGATAATGGTAACCGCGCAATTCCGCCAAATCGAAACTGACCGGTAACGAGGGAAAAAAAGCCGTCAATTTTTCCGCGATGGCTTCCAAATCCGCTAAAGCCTCTTTAACTTCACCATTTGCCGTCGCTAAAACGGCCCCGGCTTTGGCTATGGTTTCCTTGCCGCCATTCAGTTCCGGCAATTTCAGGAACATAGCCTTGAGTTGATCATCGATGCTGTAGCCTGCCATCAATTCCTGAAGCTCCGGTCTGGCCTTGCGCTGCAATACATCAAACAGCTCGGCTTCCTGAGCGTCATTTAATCCGGCCTGCTTTGACAGCGCCCGATAGATGCCGACATGGCCTAAATCGAGATGCACATTTTGCAATCCAGACATCGCCAACATTTCCAGCATCAGGCGAATGACTTCCACATCGCTTTCCTTACCGGCGTGACCGTAAAGCTCGGCGCCTATCTGCATCGGACTTCTGGTTTTTTCCAGCGGATCGCCTTTGGTATGCAAAATGGTTCCCGTATAGCAAAGACGGGTCGGCCATTCCGCATGAAGATTATGCGCGTCGATCCTGGCAACCTGAGGCGTCATATCCGCCCTGACCCCGAGCATTTCGCCGGTGATCTGATCGGTCAGCTTGAAGGTTTGCAATTCCAGGTCGTGTCCTGAACCGGTCAGCAAGGAATCCAGATAATCGATGAACGGAGGAATGACTAATTCGTATCCCCAGCAAGCAAACGTGTCCAGTATCTTACGGCGCAAGCTTTCAAGATGCTTAGCCTCATCCGGTAAAATCTCTTCTATGCCGTCGGGCAAAAGCCAAGAGTCTTTTTGTTGCATGTTTTGTATGTCCACTCAAACAAAACGCCCCAAATATGGAGCGTTGGTTACGGGTTCCTGTAGTGGCGACCGCCCGGTCGCCACTACAGGAATCTTGTCTTTGCCTATTTTTGCCGATTAAAATATTTAAAGAAGTCGGAATCAGGATCGAGCACCATCATGCTTGAACTCGTAAATGTCTTTTTATAGGCATTCAAGCTGCGATAGAACGTGAAGAACTCAGTATCCGCGCCATAGGCTTTAGCATAGATTTCGGCAGATTTTGCATCGCCTTCACCTCGAAGTATTTCCGCATCCCGGAACGCATCCGCCATGGTCACGACACGCTGCCTGTCGGCATCCGCCCGAATTCTTTCCGCTGCTTCAGCGCCTTGCGAGCGGAATTCACGGGCAACCCGCTCGCGCTCCGCTTCCATTCTGCGGTACACGGAACTGCTGACTTCTTCCGGCAAATCGATCCGCATGACTTGCACATCGATAATGTCCATGCCTAAATCCGCCGCAAGCGGCTTGGCATTTTTGATCAAAATTTCACGAATAGCCTGACGGTCTGTTGAGACCAATTGCTGGATATTTCGCTTGCCGAATTCACCGCGGAAAGCATCTTTAATGATTTGATCCAGCCGTAAATTAGCTTGATCCACATCACCGGCAACAACCGTATAAAAAGTGGTCACATCGCCGATTCGCCATTTAACAAAGGAATCGACAATGACGTTTTTCTTTTCAGCGGTTAAAAACCGTTCAGGCAAGGCTTCCATTGTTTGAAGACGTTTATCAAACTTCTTCACATTATTGATAAACGGCCATTTAAAATGCAACCCGGGTTCGTAATCATTCTTTACGATTTCGCCTAAACGAAACTTAATGGCTTTTTCGGTTTCACTGACGGTAAACATGGACATCGTGCCGATAACCAGCAATGCAGCCAAACTTACCAATATTTTATTCTGTGTCATTGGCGCCCCCTTAGATCACGGCCGCGAGTTGAAGTTCGCACAGCGGGTTGCGCCGTATCAACCTTTGCATGGGAAGGCTGTTCTACCGTGCTTTGAGGAACATTGGCTTGTTGAATCGAAGGTTGCGGCTGGATCATTTTATCTAATGGCAAATAAAGCATATTGTTGCCGCCTTTGACGTCAACCATCACGGTATTGGTTTCGGCCAATACGGACTCCATGGATTCGATATAAAGACGCTTTCTGGTCACATCCGGCGCTTTGGAATATTCCGTCAATAGCTGGGAAAAACGGTTGGATTCACCTTCCGCCTGAGCAACCACCTGTTCTTTATAGCCCTCGGCTTCCTGTATTTTTCTTGCTGCTGCGCCGCGCGCTTTCGGCACAACATCATTGGAATAGGCTTCCGCCTCATTGATCAAGCGCTGCTCGTCTTCGCGCGCCTTAATAGCGTCTTCAAACGCGTTTTGTACCTGCTCAGGCGGTTGCGCATCCTGAAGGTTGACGCTGGTAACCTGGATGCCGGACTGATAACTATCCATAACATCCTGAATTTCCTTTTTAATCTGAGCCACGATTTCACTGCGGCCCTCAGTCAAAACAAAGTCCATTTTGCTGCTGCCGACCACTCCGCGCTGTGCGCTTTCGGTGACCTGCTTCAGGGTGCCCGCAGGATTTACCACATTGAAGATGAATTCCTTTGCGTTTTTAACTTGATACTGTACCGCCAAACGCACATCGACAATATTTTCATCTTTGGTCAGCATTAACGCTTCTTTCGGCACCGAGCCCAAGGTCTGTTCAGTGCCGCCGCTACGGTAGCCTACTTCAATGTAACGCTGCTGCTTAACATCGACAACTTCAACCCGCTCAATGGGCGCCGGAAAATGCCAGTTCAAGCCCGACTGAGTTGTCGCGACATACTTGCCAAACCGGGTTTCAACACCCTGAGTACCTTCATCGACAATATAAAAGCCGCTCAGTCCCCATAACGCCACTGCGCCTGCCGCGAGAAAGCCGAGACTTTTCAATGGAGGAATACCGGAAGAGCCGTCATCACCCTCTTTACCGCCGCCAAAAAAACCGCTTAACTTTTCTTGCAATGAACGCATTGCTTCGTCTAGATCAGGTGGGCCTTTTTGGTCGCCACGACCGCTCCAGGGATCTTTCTTATCACCGCCAGGCTCATTCCAGGACATAACTTTGCTCCATATTGGTTACTTAAATTGTTTATCAGTAAAAGGCATCATTCCTTGAACTCACCGACTCATGTTCGATATTCTATCGTAAATATCTGCGAAAGGCGAAAGACGCAAGGCTAAATGCTAAAAACCAACTGCTTTCACCTTTAACCTTACGCCTTAAAGTATTTCTTCAAACTCAACCGATTTCAGTAAACCCAAATGCTTTGTATCAAGTTCAACGACTAATTCACAACCGCCAAAATCATCTGTTCTTTCGCTAATGATTTTTGCGCAAGCAAATAACTTCGCCCTTATCTCGCCTTGATCAGGTCGCAAATAACATTTTCTTTTAACTTTTGTATTTGAAAATATTTCAGCCAATACTTGGTAAAGCAGCTCGACTCCGTCCCCCGTTTCAGCGGACAACCATACCCGAACAGGATTCCCCTCGTCATCCCGGTCAATTCGCGGCTGGATGCCTTCCAATAAATCTATTTTATTGAAAACCTCAAGCTGCCTGACTTCATTAGCCTCAATATCTTCAAGCACCTGATTGACCTGATAAATCGTTTCAGCCCTGTCAGCGCTGCTGGCATCAATCACATGCAACAATAAATCCGCCTCGCTGGCTTCCTGCAACGTCGATTTAAACGCAGCCACCAGCTCGTGCGGCAAATGCCGTATAAACCCCACGGTATCAGCCACAACAACCTCGCTGCTATTAGGCAGCTTGCAATTACGCAGGGTCGGATCTAGGGTGGCGAACAACTGATCCGCCACGTAAATATCGGCACCGGTCAACCTATTAAACAGGGTTGATTTTCCGGCATTGGTGTACCCCACCAGAGAAACTGATGGAACTTCGGCTTTTTTTCTTTTGCTGCGCCCTTGATGTCTTTGCTTATCGACTTTATCCAGACGCTGTTGAATCTGTTTAATGCGCAAGCCCAATAAACGCCTGTCGGTTTCCAGCTGGGTTTCACCGGGACCACGAAGACCGATACCGCCTTTTTGGCGCTCCAAATGCGTCCAACCTCGAACCAGTCGGGTCGATAAATGCTGCAATTGCGCCAATTCAACCTGTAGTTTGCCTTCAAAAGTTTGCGCGCGCTGGGCAAAAATATCAAGAATCAACCCGTTTCTATCGACCACCCGAACGCCTAAAAAGCCCTCAAGGTTTCTTTCCTGGCTGGGTGAAAGCGGATGATTAAATAAAACAATGTCGGCTTCATAGGTGTCGATAATACCTTTAAGCTCTTCAAGCTTGCCTTTGCCGACAAAATATTTTGGATCGGGTTTTTTGCGGCTGCCTGTTACCACATAGACAGGGTCGGTTCCGGCGGATTTAGCCAATTCTTTTAATTCTAAAAGATCTTCCTGTCCGGAACGAAATGTCAGATGAACAAGGACTGCCCGCTCACCTGATTCGGGACGATCAAACAAATAAATACCCCATAGATATGATTATAAATAAACTTTTCTTTTCCCTGACTATGTCGCCGCCTAGTAGATTTGCCGGCAGATAAAAACACTCATACAAAGGGTTAATCATTCTTCGCTGGATTCATGATCATGCGTCAGCTTTACTGCTTTGCTCGGCACGATGGTAGATATGGCATGCTTATAAACCATCTGGCTCGACGTGTTTTTCAGCATAACCACATACTGGTCGAATGAGTCCACCTTACCCTGCAACTTTATCCCGTTAACAAGGAAAATAGAAACAGGTGTATGCTCTTTTCTGAGAGCATTTAAAAAATTATCCTGTAAATTTTGACCTTTCGACATCCGATTTCTCCTTATTATTTTAGTAACTATTGATTAAGATAACTGCAATTACACATCAATACAAATCAATACTCCGGTTTCGGAATATTTTTTTAGCCGAAACCGCGTATCTTCAGAATTCCCCCTATTTTACCAGGCAATCACCAAACATAGTGGGGTATGTTTTTATAAATTCAAGCACGATTACCCTAGCCATCGCAACTCTCCGGCATAATCTTTACGGCCGTTTTTATCCGGCAAACCGCTAAAAAACAACTTGACCTGACCTGACTTAACCTTCCTCAACCGCAACGGGAATCTTGCCGATCCTGGCTTGCCATATTTTTGGCGCGGTTTGATGCACCGAGACACCCGTAGCATCAACAGCAACCATGACCGGCATGTCCTCAACAACAAATTCGTGTATGGCTTCCATGCCGAGATCATCAAAAGCGACAACACGCGACTTACGGATGGCTTTTGATACCAGATATGCCGCGCCGCCGACCGCCATCAAATAAACAGCTTTATGTTTTTTAATCGCGGCAAGCCCCTCCGGCCCGCGCTCGGCCTTGCCGATCATGCCCAGCAAACCGGTTTTATCCAGCATGACTTCGGTGAATTTATCCATCCGCGTCGCCGTAGTAGGCCCCGCAGGCCCCACCACCTCATCGCGAACCGGATCAACAGGTCCCACGTAATAAATGAATTTGTTGGTAAAATCGACGCTTTCAGGCAGCGCTTCGCCCCGCTCAAAGATCTCAGCCATGCGTTTGTGCGCCGCATCCCTGCCGGTCAGCATGGCGCCGCTGAGCAATAAGGTTTCTCCCGGCTTCCAGCTTTCCAGGTCCTGCCTGGTCACCGTATCCAGATTGACTCTGCGGGCAGTGGCGCCTGCATGCCAAGCAATTTCCGGCCAATCTTCCAAACGCGGCGGTTTGAATTCGGCAGCGCCGCTACCGTCCAAAACAAAATGCACATGCCGTGTGGCGGCGCAATTAGGAATGATGGCGACCGGTTTGTTCGCCGCATGGGTCGGGTAATCATTGATTTTAATATCCAGCACCGTGGTAAGACCGCCCAAACCTTGCGCGCCGATACCCAGCGCATTGACTTTGTCATACAGTTCCAGACGTAATTCATCAAGCGCATTGCGAGGACCGCGTGCGATTAAGTCCTGAATATCTATGGAACCCATGCACGCCTGCTTCGCCATGAGCATCGCTTTTTCGGCGGTGCCGCCTATGCCTATCCCAAGAATGCCGGGCGGACACCAGCCCGCACCCATGGTCGGGACGGTTTTCAGCACCCAATCGACAATACTGTCTGAAGGGTTGAGCATCGCAAACTTGGCCTTGGCCTCGGAACCTCCGCCTTTAGCGGCTATTTCGATGTCGAGCTTATCGCCGGGCACAACTTCCATGTGTATCACCGCCGGGGTGTTGTCTTTGGTGTTGATGCGTTTTCCCGCGGGATCGGCCAGTATCGAAGCGCGCAGCACATTATCAGGATGCAGATAAGCGCGCCGGACGCCCTCATTGACCATATCGGCGATACTCATATTTGCATCCCAGCCGACATTCATTCCGATTTTTAAAAATACCGTAACAATGCCGGTATCCTGGCAAATCGGGCGATGGCCTTCCGCGCACATCCGGGAGTTGATCAGAATTTGCGCTATTGCATCCTTGGCTGCCGGGTTCTCTTCCTTTTGATAGGCCTCATGCATGGCCTTAACAAAATCCAGAGGATGATAATAGGAAATATATTGCAGAGCATCGGCAATGCTTTGAATAAGATCGTCTTGGCGTATGATGCTCATCGGAGGTTCCCCGCTATATGATTGCTAAGAATTCAGTCGCCGTATTATATCCCGAATAACTTGTGTCTATGGACACAATCCATTTCTAGTGCTCCACGCGGATAAACGGATTATTATCCAACGCAAAGCCCGCCGCATTCCTATGCCCTCCCCCAGCGAAACCAAGCGCCAGATGGCCTACATCGTAATCGCCGATTGAGCGGAGCGAGAAAGTCCATTGCTGTTTTCTGCCGTCATATTGATAAGTCATACCGAAGGTGCCGGACTTTTCGGCCAGCACATGCCCAAGATCGCTTGAGAATAACGACGGCGCATTAACGGCAAGCCCTACCTGCCCCGCCACCGAAACACTGTGTGCGAATTTTGCCAGCCTTTGCACCATGCCGGCCGCAAACTTAACCTGTATGCGGCCAACCGCCAACAGTTCGCCCAAATCAAGCGCGCCTATTTCGGCCAATGCGATAGGCGTTCTTTCATACAGCGCCGAGGTTATTTCGCGGGTGCCGTCCAGTTTGAAACGCCAAAGATCCCGGTCTTCGATATGCAACAGGATTTGGGGCACTTTCAAATCGTGGAAAAAATACCGCCAAGTTAAGACGCACCCGCTCTGAGACATATCGAAATTGACCGACAGATTTTCAGGGATGGAGTGAGTTTTGAAAAAGCCGTTGCATTGCTCCATCGCAGTCATGTGGTGATCAATCAGGATGATCCGGCCTGCTTTCGCGGAGGCATCAACCAGCAGCTGGGGCGAATAGGAAAAATCCAATATATAAATTACGGCTCCCGGCTCAAAATCGGGCATATCGTCACCATAGCGAGCCGGGATATAACGGGCTTGATCTCCCAGCTTGCAAAATGCGCTCCATGCCGCGCCCAAACCATCCAGGCAATCGCCGTGATAAATGACTAAGGTTTCATTAGTTTCTGGCATGCTTTTTAAAAATCCCTGTGCGTCGAATGGGCCGATTGTTATGCGCGATATTCGATTGCATTTTACACGACACAAGCTGTAATCATAAGCACACACCCTGAATTTTCGACATCAATCCCGAAAAAAAACAGCATATCATGCCGATAGTAAAACGAATTTATATGTAAATACTTGCCAGATGCAGGCTAGAACAAACCGGCAGATGATTGTATACAGGAGAGCCGCTGCCCGGTTAATGATACCAAACCTTTGATGCGGATAATTTGCGGGTATCGATTAACCGTGTTTACTTGCTTTACCGTCGTTATTCGCTGGCGATAATGCCTCATTGCGACTCAGCGGTGTAATTTCTACAGCCCCTAAGCCCTGAATACCCAGTTTTTTTGCGGCAGCATAGGATAAATCCATGTCTCTTTTTCCATGAAAAGAGCCCCGGTCATTGATGCGAACAACAACGCTACGATGATTTTTCAGGTTGGTAACCTTGGCGTAAGACAACAGGGGCAGGGTTTTATGTGCGGCAGTCATCGCATACATGTCATAAGTTTGGCCGCTGGCAGTCTTTTTTCCGTGAAACTCAGGGCCATACCAGGAAACCGTACTTCGATGATTATTTGCCTGATGCCTGGTTTTATGGACTGTTGTTACAGCGTGCTTGGAAGCCTTATTAGCCGGGCGATGTTCCGCCGCTTCGGCTGTTTGAAAATAACCGCATATTAAAAAAACAGGAACTGCTAGCATGATTTTATTCATAAGATAGAGCCTTTTTTATTTAAATCCGGCTCCATATTAACTTAACAAGTCTTAAGTGTAGCTTAAGCGCACAAAATCAATGCCTTGGTAAAATTACAACATGGCGAACTCCGCTAATCATCGTAATCGAACCGGCAATTACACCTGCCCTCCGTTAACTTCGTTTAAGTCGCTACAGATAAACTTACAATACATCCAGGCAGTCGTAACCGATCTACATACCAAAGGAAATGTAGAGAATGATAGCGGCAATGCCAATCACAGCCAGCTTGATTTTATTAAATAAAGGCTGCTCTTCCCAATAATAAATCAAACTTGCTTTCCTCCGCGCCCAGGCGGAAAACAGATTGTCTTTGCATCGCCGGCAAAAAGGCGGCAGCGTTCGCCACAGACCGTAAAGTCCGTAGATGACAAAAGACACCAGGACATAAAAGACAATAATCTGGGTTGCGTGAACGTCGGTATGAAAAAGATGTTCAACAAGGTGATCGAGAGTGGACTCGATAAACTCAAATGTAAGATGGCAAAGCTCGAGGAAATGCTCGAACAAAAAATGGAGCAATTCGAACAATAAACCGAATACTTCGCCAGGCGCAGCGAGAATTGTAATCGCAGCGGCCAGGACAAGCCCTCTACCCATGCTTTGTTGTAATTTATGTTTAGCCATATGCTTGGCCAGCAATTCCCGGTCTGCATTTTTCATATTGATAAAACGGGCTCCAACAAGATAAGGGTGCCGGCTATCGTTTTGATTACTGTCTTTGCAATAAACAACCTGACAGCAAGCTGCGATGACCGCCATACTGGATAGCAGCAGTATCTTGATGGCCAGATAATCGCCTTCTTTAAGGGCGTCATCACAATTAAAAGCCATCCCGCTTGCGCTGATGTTAACGTTGCGGCTGCCATGTTCTTTAAATTGTAAGCCCTGTACCGTCACATCCGGCAGTTTTTTTTTCAGGCCGGGCGATAACAATACTGAATTTTGAGATACCCTATCAATGTCTAAAGAGTCGTTCAGAATATTATCGAAAGCAGGGTTCGGTTCGGCCACCAGTTTTTCATCTATTTTTTTGTAAAAAAGATTAACCTCATCATAAATTCGAAAAGAAACTCTCCGATTTTTATTTTTCGTCATGTTGACCTTATCCATAATCTACAACCTCTGAACTTTTTATTGCTAGGATTTGATTATACTTATCACGCTTCAAACATACCGGAGCCCAGCCCGATCATTTTATTGCGCTCTCGATCAGTGTTGAAAAGACATTCTAGCCCACCCAAACCCTGGCGTTTCTGAACAGGCGCATCCACGCGCCGTATTCATCCCAATCATCCGGATGCCATGAGTTTTGCACGGTCCTGAAGCAGCGCTCGGGGTGCGGCATCATAATGGTAAAGCGCCCGTCCGTGGTGGTCAGCCCGGTAATACCGAACGGCGAACCGTTAGGATTGGCAGGAAATTCCGTGGTCAATTCGCCGTAGTTATCGACATAGCACAGGGCGACTGCTCCCGCTTCCAGCGCAACCGCAGGGTCCGCGGCAAATTCCGCGCGTCCTTCGCCATGCGCAATGGCAACCGGCATTCTGGAGCCTTCCATGCCGGCAAACAGAATCGACGGCGATTTTTGCACTTCAACCAACGCCACCCGTGCTTCAAACTGTTCCGAGTTGTTGCGCATGAACCGCGGCCAGTGTTCGGCTCCGGGGATAATCTCTTTTAATCCCGACATCATCTGGCAACCGTTGCAAACGCCCAAACCGAAAGTGTCGGGACGCTGAAAAAATGCGGCGAATTCATCCCGGCAGCGCGGGTTAAATAGTATCGATTTTGCCCAGCCGCCACCTGCGCCCAGCACATCGCCATAGGAAAAACCGCCGCAGGCCACAAGTCCGGTGAAATCGGCCAAGCCGGCGCGGCCGTGAATAATGTCGCTCATATGTACGTCGATGGCGGTGAACCCGGCGCGGTCGAACGCCGCCGCCATTTCCACGTGGCCGTTGACGCCCTGTTCGCGCAGTATCGCGACTTTGGGTCTTGCTGCGTTTTTAAACGTTGCGGTCACATCGTTGTTGACATCAAAGGTCAACGCAACATTCAAACCGGGATCTTCATCGTCGCCGATCCGCTCGAACTGTTGCTGCGCGCATTCCGGGTTATCGCGCAAAGCCTGCATGTTATAGCTGAGCTCGGACCAAACGTTTTGCAATTCGGCCCTGCCCGCTGAATAAATAACTTCCCCCTTATGGCGGACAGCCAGTCGCGGCTCATCCGTAACCTTGCCGATCACATAAGTGCAATCGATCAACCCCGATTGTTTCAACTGCTCGACAACGTCCTTGCAATCGCTTTGCCGCACTTGCAAGACCGCGCCCAACTCCTCATTAAACAATGCAGCCAGTGCTTCGTCGCCAAGGCTGTCGAGCGCCAGGGTCACGCCCAACCTGCCGGCGAACATCATTTCCGCCACCGTCGCCAGCAAGCCGCCGTCGGAACGGTCATGGTAGCTTAGCAATTTGTCTTGCCCGTTGAGTGTTTGTATCGAATCAAAGAAAGCTTTCAATAGGCTTGCTTCATCCAGGTCGGGACATTCGTTGCCGAGCTGGTTGTAAACCTGCGCCAGCACCGAACCGCCCAAGCGGTTTTTACCGGAACCCAAGTCAACCAGGATCAAGGCGCTGTCTTCATCCTGTACGCTACGCAGTTGCGGGGTCAGGGTTTTGTTAATATCGGCAACCGGCGCAAACGCGGTAATCACCAGCGACAACGGCGCGGTCATGGTCTTATCGTCCCACACGGTTTTCATAGACAAGGAATCCTTGCCCACCGGTATCGCGATGCCCAGCGCCGGGCACAATTCCATGCCCACCGCTTTGACCGTGTCGAACAAGGCCGCGTCTTCGCCCTGATAGCCTGCGGCGGCCATCCAGTTGGCGGACAGTTTGATTTTTTTCAACGAATCTATATTGGCTGCGGCGATATTAGTGATTGCCTCGCCTATCGCCATGCGCCCGGATGCCGGCGCATCGATAACCGCAATCGGCGAGCGCTCGCCCATCGCCATCGCCTCGCCAGTCACGGAGTGAAAGCCCACCGCAGTCACGGCGACATCAGCCACCGGCACCTGCCAGGGGCCGACCATTTGGTCGCGCGCAACCAGTCCGGTGACCGAACGGTCGCCGATATGGATCAAAAAGCTTTTGTCCGCGACGGCGGGGAATGCCAAGACGCGCTTGACCGCCTCGTCCAGCGTGACGCCGCTAAAATCCAGCGCTTGGGTGTTGGCCGGTACATGTTCAACCTTGCGGTGCAGCTTAGGCGATTTGCCGAATAATACCGACATCGGAATATCGACAGGTTTGTCGCCCAGCAACTCGTCGTTCAGCGTTAAATGTTCCTGTTCTGTAGCCTCGCCGATCACCGCAAACAGGCAATGTTCGCGTTCGCAAAAAGCGGTGAATAATTCCAGCGACTCCGGCTTAATCGCAACCACATAACGTTCCTGCGCTTCATTGCACCAGATCTGCATCGGCGACATGCCGATGTCGGCATTGTGCACCTTGCGCAATTCGAAGCGGCCGCCGCGGTCGCAATCATGGATGATTTCCGGTACCGCGTTGGACAAGCCGCCCGCGCCGATGTCATGAATGGACACGATCGGCGTATCGCTGCCCATAGAATTACAATGGTTGATGACTTCCTGGCAACGGCGTTCCATTTCGGGATTTTCCCGCTGCACCGAGGCGAAATCCAGGTCTTCCGAGCCTGCGCCGGAAGCCTGCGAGGACGCCGCACCTCCGCCCAGGCCGATCAGCATGGCGGGGCCGCCCAGGATGATGATCAGCGAACCGGCGGGGATCGGCTGTTTATTAACCAACATCGGCCGGATATTGCCGAGGCCGCCTGCGATCATGATCGGCTTGTGGTAGCCCCTGAACTCATTATCTTTGCCCGGCACGGATTGCTCGAAACTGCGGAAATAACCGGCCAGATTGGGCCTGCCGAATTCGTTATTAAACGCCGCGCCGCCGAGCGGGCCCTCCAGCATGATGTTCAGCGCCGAGGCGATACGTTCCGGCTTGCCGTTATCCGCCTCCCAGGGCTGGGGAAAGCCGGGTACTTTCAAATGCGATACGGAAAATCCGGTCAAACCGGCTTTGGGCGCAGATCCGCGGCCTGTCGCTCCTTCGTCGCGAATTTCTCCGCCGGAACCGGTTGCAGCCCCAGGATAAGGCGAAATGGCGGTAGGATGGTTATGGGTTTCCACTTTCATCAGCAGATGCGCGTCTTCTTCGACATAAGCGTATTCGCCGGTTTGCGCATTGCGGATAAAAACCTGCTCTTTTGAACCCGCCATGACCGAGGCGTTGTCGCTGTAGGCCGACAAGATGCCTTCCGGGCTTTTTTCGGCGGTATTGCGGATCATCTTGAACAGGGATTGCGCCTGCTCTACGCCGTCTATCGTCCAATCGGCATTAAAAATCTTGTGCCGGCAATGCTCGGAATTGGCCTGGGCGAACATCATCAACTCGACATCGGTTGGGTTCCTGCCCAAAGCTTGAAAGCTCTCGGTCAGATAATCGATTTCATCATCCGACAAAGCCAAGCCCAGTTCCGTATTGGCGCTAACCAGTGCATCGCGTCCCTGTTCGATAATCGCAACGCTCAGTAACGGCTTGGGCTGATGATGAACGAACAAATCCGGTTCGACACCACCGTCCAAAACAGTTTGAGTCATCCGGTCATGCAACAACGCTTTTACGGCTACGGGCAACGGGACATCGACATCCAGCGTGTATTCAATGCCCCGCTCGATACGCTTAACCTCGGATAACCCGCAACGCTGGGCAATTTCGGTCGCCTTGCTGGACCAGGGTGAAATCGTGCCCGAGCGAGGCACGACCAGCAAGCGCATACCCGGACTTTCTTCACTTGCTTGACTGGAACCGTAGACCAACAGCTGCTTTAAAATCCCCGCTTGACTGTCATTCAAGTCGTTTTCAACATCTACAAAGTGAATAAACCGTGCTGAAACGGCCTTGATAGAGGCCTCTATCGTTTGTAGTCCAGCCAGTAGCTTGTTAATTCGAAAGTCGGAAAGCGCGGATGTTCCAGGGATTTTTAGCATGGGTGAAAAAGGTACAAGGTTCAAGGTGCAAGGTTCAAGGCGCGCAATGCAAGTTTTGGCGTTTAACCTTTAACCTTGCACCTTGCACCTTATTCCTCATTAAAAAATCACTTAGCCAAATCGGCCTTAATAGTGTCGTACAACAGCGTCAACAAACTTAAACTTGCCGCATCAGCCACCGGTTTTTGTTCTTTATCCATGATAACAACGTCGGTCTGCTGATTGTTTTCCACCATTTTGAGAACGTACTCTTGTTCATTGGTGCCAAGTCCGAAGAGCAGAAAATTGATTTCATCCCAAATAGAATCGTCTTCCACTTTCTGTTTGTTCGGGTCGTACTGTACATTAAACAATCTTTCGTCCTGATTGCGATTGGTCACTTCAATAGCGTTTCGGCTTAATGCTTTGCCGACCATTCGCCAGGCCGTAGCAGGCGACACACCGAGCCGCAACCGCTTTGCTCCATCATCAGCATCGACCAGGTCAACCTTAATTAATTTGCGCTCGATATCCGGAGCTGATTCAGTTTCCGGAGCCACGGGGGCGGCGTCAGTCGTTTCAGCAGCCGGTGCAGCCGGGGCGGCTGGAACGTTTACAATTGAATCCCCCGCAAGGTCAGTCGGCAAAACCAACGGCGGGATTTCAGTCGTAAACTGATAATCCTTTTCTTTATCCGGAAATAAGCTTTTCACGTAACTACAGGCCGATATATTGGCCAAAACGGCAACGGCAATGAGTAACCTGATTTTAATTTTCATAATGCGAATCAAATAACTTCGGCCTGACGCATTGCGTCACGAACCGCATCGAAGCAATCTTCGGTCAGCCAGGTCAGAGGCAGGCGTATGCCGCTACCCATTAACCCCATCTCGGCAACCGCCCATTTAACCGGAATCGGGTTAGATTGAATAAACAGGTTTTTGTGCAACGACATTAATTTTTTGTCGATGGCTAAAGCTGTTTCCCCATCGCCCGCCATCGCCGCCATAATCATTTCATGCACCAGCTTTGGAGCGACATTGCCCGTTACGGTAATGCTGCCGTTGCCGCCCAGCAGGCAAAACTCGCGACTGGTCGCATCGTCGCCGGTATAGATAGCAAAATCGTTACCGGTCAAAGCGCGGATCGTTTTAACCCTGGCCAGGTCGCCGGTCGCCTCTTTAACGCCGACGATATTCTTGATATGAGACAAGCGGCCGACGGTTTCCGGCATCATGTCGCAAGCCGTGCGCCCCGGCACATTGTATAAAATCTGGGGAATATCGACGGCCTCGGCTATAGCCTTGTAATGGAGAAACAAGCCTTCTTGGGTAGGTTTGTTGTAATAAGGGGTGACAATCAGGCAGGCATCGGCTCCGGCCTCTTTAGCCAGCCGGGTCAGGTTGATCGCTTCGGTTGTCGAGTTGGCGCCGGTTCCGGCAATCACCGGTATTCTGCCGCCGACATAGTCAACAACAGACTTGATAACATCGCAGTGCTCGTGCTCATCCAGCGTCGCCGACTCACCTGTAGTACCGACTGCGACCAGCGCATCCGTACCCTCGGCTATATGAAATTCCACCAGCCTTTTTAAGCTTTCCTTATCCACCGCACCGCGTTCATCCATCGGTGTTACTAAAGCGACGATACTACCTTGAATCATGAAATCTCTCGATCAGAATTAATACTGTTACAAAACTGCGGCCATTATAACAAGCAAACAACTAAAACTCAGCCTGATACGTAATTTTACTGATATTTGGCTAAAAAACGATCCAGCGCATTGGCAAAATCCTGCCTGTCTCGCTGCCCAAGAGGCGGCGGCCCTCCCGATGTTTGCCCGGTGCTGCGCATTTCTTCCATAAAATCCCGCATCGCCAACCGTTCCCTGATATTTTCTTTGGTATAGAGTTCGCCTCTGGGATTAAGCGCATGGGCATTTTTTGCTATCACTTCGGCAGCCAGCGGAATATCGGCGGTAATCACCAGATCATTTTCCTGCAAGTGCTTGACAATATAATTGTCAGCCACATCAAAACCGCCTGAAACCTGCACCGCCCCGATAACCCTGGGTGGCGGGATTTTTAAAAACTGATTTGCGACCAGTGTCAACGGTAACTGCTTTCGCTCCGCCGCGCGGAATAAAATATCCTTAACCACATTAGGACACGCGTCCGCATCGACCCAAATTCTCATTATGTAACTCTTGACCCTGTTAATTTTGCTGCAAACTTAAATATAGTGCGTTATAATACCCTGATATACAAAACATTTCTCCGCGCTTACGCGCATTCTATATTTCCAACAGGTAAATCCATGTCCAATGATGTTTCAACATTTCCCTCTTTTAGTGATTTAGCCCTGATTGAACCGGTGCTAAGAGCACTGAAGGATGTCGGTTATGAAACACCCTCACCCATACAAGCACAAACCATCCCGCTCCTACTGAAAGGCAAAGACGTTCTGGGGCAAGCACAAACAGGAACCGGCAAAACCGCCGCTTTTGCATTACCCATTTTGTCGCGCATCGACCTCAAGCAAAAAGACCCGCAAGTTCTGGTTCTAGCGCCAACCCGCGAACTGGCCATTCAGGTGGCCGAAGCGTTTCAACGTTATGCCGCGCATTTAAAAGGCTTCCATGTCCTGCCCATCTACGGCGGACAGGACTACAGCACCCAGCTGCGTCAGCTGAAACGCGGCGCACATGTCGTTGTCGGCACGCCGGGCCGGGTTATGGATCATATGCGTAAAGGCACGCTAAACCTGGCTGGGCTCGGCTACCTGGTTCTCGATGAAGCCGATGAAATGCTGCGCATGGGCTTTATTGACGACGTAGAATGGATTCTTGAGCAAATCCCCAAACAAAGGCAAATCGCGCTGTTTTCTGCGACCATGCCTACGGTGATCCGCAAGATCGCTCAGCAATACCTGCACGAGCCCGAGCATGTCACCATCAAAGTAACCACCACATCGGCTGAAAACATACGCCAACGCTATTGGCTGGTCAGCGGCATACATAAACTGGACGCGCTGACCCGCATCCTGGAAGTCGAAACCTTTGACGGCATGATTATCTTCGTCAGAACCAAAACCGCAACGGTTGAGCTGGCGGAAAAACTGGAAGCGCGCGGTTATTCGGCCGCCGCGATCAACGGCGACATGTCTCAAGCCTTACGAGAGCGCGCCATTGCCAACCTGAAAAACGGCAAACTGGATATTTTGATTGCGACTGACGTTGCCGCGCGCGGACTGGACGTAGACCGCATCACCCACGTCGTCAACTACGACATTCCTTACGATACCGAATCCTACGTTCACCGTATCGGCAGAACGGGACGCGCAGGCCGCACCGGCGACGCCATCCTGTTTATCGCCCCCAGAGAAAGAAATCTGCTGAATAATATCGAAAGGGCGACCAAGCAAAAAGTTGAAGAAATGGGCCTGCCTTCAACCGAAGTCATTAACAATAAACGTATTTCGCGCTTCAAACAGAACATTACCGACACCCTGGCCGCCGAAGAACTGAGTTTTTTCAGCCAACTGATAGAGCAATACCAGCAAGAACACAATGTCAGCGCGCTGGAAATAGCCGCCGCACTGGCAAAGCTGGTTCAGGGCGATACGCCGCTGTTAATGCAAAATCCGCCTAAACGATCCAAAGACAGCAGGGACGACAAACCATTCAGGGATAGAGACGATAGATCGTCAAAATCCGACAGACCGCAAAAAGACCGCAAACCAAAACGCGTATTCGACGGCGGAGCCAATATTGAAATGGAAATGTACCGCATTGAAGTCGGCCATAACCACGGCGTAAAACCCGGCAATATCGTTGGCGCCATAGCTAATGAATCCGGGATTGACGGCGACCATATCGCCCGCATTCGAATTCAGGACAACTACAGCACTGTTGAATTACCGGCGGGCATACCGAAAGAATTGTTTCAGGAATTGAAAAAAGTCAGGGTAGCCGGTCAGCAACTCAACATATCCAAAATGGATGAGGGCGCTAAAAAAGCGGCGAAGGCTGACGATGGCGACAAAAAAGCGGATAAAAGCAAAAAAAGAATGAGTTCCACATCCAGACGGGCCAAGCCGAAAGCGGCTGAATAATTAATCCACCACGAAGACATGAACGACTGCAAGGATGCAGGGCGGCTCATTAGGGCAGTTGCCGAGGGGACGAAGTTTTACTTTAGCCTTTCTTCGTGTCTTCGTGGCTATATGTTTTTTGCAACCTTACTGATTCCAGATGCAGACGCCGCCGGCTTTTTCAATAGCCTCCAGGCGTTGTTGATGCGCGCTTAATTCCTCTTCCGTACAACGGATGACGTTTAAAGCGGGACGGTCCGCCGACAAATATCTAATCCCGCTACTCACGGCCGCACCCTCCGAGCTCGTATGCCCTTCATCCAGCAACGAGGACTGTCCTCCGGTCATCAGCAAAAATACATCGGCCAGAATTTCAGCATCCAGCAATGCGCCATGCAAATCCCTGTGGCTGTTATCGATGCCATAACGCTTACACAGTGCATCCAGGCTATTACGCTGTCCCGGATGTTTTTTTCTGGCGTAGGTCAGCGTGTCGAATACCTTACTGTAATCAGCTACCGTTCCGGTCTGGTTATTCAACAGTGAAAACTCATAATTGAGAAAGCCGACATCAAACGGCGCATTATGAATAACCAACTCGGCACCCTGAATAAATGCAATAAAATCCTTAACGACGCCCGCAAAAACAGGCTTGTCCTCTAAAAACTGGTTGGTGATGCCGTGAACCTCTATAGCGCCATCATCAATTATCCGCTCGGGATTAATATAGGCATGAAAGCGCCTACCCGTTAAACGGCGATTAACCAGCTCCACACAACCGATCTCAATAATCCGATGCCCTTCTTGAGGATTTAATCCGGTCGTTTCGGTATCGAGAACTACCAACCGATTTGTAAATGTTCGTTTATCCACACGCCACCTTTGACTCATTAATTATTTTGTAACTATTCAGTGAATATCTAATAGAACACGGATGACACAGATGGGACGGATTTAAACGGATTTTAAAAAGCCGAAGCAAAGTTTGTTGGGCATTATTTAATCAGTGCTTATCCGTCTAATCCGTGGCATCCGTGTTCTGTTTTTCTTTATGCTGAACAATTTTTAAGTATAAATTCTTTAAGCCGACATTACTTGTTAATTTTTCAAAGTAGGCTACTCACACTAACCTCTACTATTTTTTCTGTTAGAATTTAGCCATTCCGACTCGACACGATTTTTCCGCGAACTACTGAAGATATTGTTATGACCATCAAAAAAACTCAACCCGATAAAAACAAATTGGACCAAATTGTGACCGATGCGCGCCGCAATCAGGAACTCAGGGAGCAATCTTATCGCGGCCAAGCTCTTAAGCTATACCCTTGGGTATGCGGCCGTTGTGCCCGTGAATTCGACCACAAGAGCCTGACCGAGCTGACCGTGCATCATAAAAACCATAACCACGACGATAATCCGTCCGACGGCAGCAACTGGGAATTATTGTGCCTTTATTGCCACGACAATGAACATTCAAGATACGAAGAAACCCGCTTTGACGGTTCTGCAACAGGTAAAGCCACCGCATCTGTCTCCACTCACAACCCATTTGCAGACTTGAAATCCCTACTAAACAGTAAAAAGTGAAATGGGACGCATAAGGGACGACCTTACCTTTGATAAAGGCGTCGCCGCCGGCCCGACTTATCGTGGCGGCGAACTTCAAAGCCGTTTTTTACATCCCGATTCAATCAGATAATCCCTAAATTGTGAATAATGTTGTTCAAAATGAATACCGTATTTAAACGGCAACGGGACAGGCGATACCAAATCCCCAAGCAACAATTCTACAAATTCGTCATACTGGGAACTGCGTTTTTTATTGAACGCATACACAACCTCCCCATTAAGAAAAAAACTTTCGCCCTTTGTAAAACAGAGTGTAACCTCAAGGCGGTTGTTTCTTTTTAACGCTTGATTACTACAAATGGCAATACCCTGTTTACTGAATATTAAGTATTTTTACCGGTTGGTCTTGATTGAAAAAAACCAGTGTTTTTTTAAACGCGGCATTGATGTCGTTTCTTTCGTAACGAACCTGTTGTCGGACGGTTTTTTCCGCCATAACTTAAACTCCAGATACGATTGAATCTGAGCAATAGTAAAATCGCCACCAATCCGTATCATCACCTAAATACGTTTGCATCGTTCCCACGCCAAAGCACTACCGTAAATTCGACAATATTCCAAAAGAAGCAAAAGCCGCATTTTTGATCACGCCCGCGAAATCGACGAAGTTGACCCGGTTCCGCAATGCAACCATAATGCCAGCAGTCAGTCTGACTATTGAGTTTAAATATCATGCCTGCATTAACCATAAAAAACATTCCCGATGACGTTTACCGCACACTAAAACAAACTGCCGAAAT